>DAONFR010000033.1:0-4457 GCA_035403725.1 Minisyncoccota bacterium
AAGACCACTACCCCAAACCAAATTTGTTTTAAGAAAAGCTTTTGAGAATAATCTTAAAGTTATTTTAGTAATCAATAAAATTGATAGAAAGGATGCTATCCCCGAAGAAATTCTCAAACAAACAGAAGAGCTTTTCTTAGAATTAGCTAAGAATGATGATCAGCTTAATTTCCCTATTATTTATACAATTGGTAGAGAAGGAAAAGCCTATGATCACTTGCCAACCACGGAAGAATTAAATGAACCTGCCGACCTAACACCATTATTTGAAGCCATTATAAAATATATACCTGCTCCAACTGTTGATCCTGACAAACCCTTTAAGATGATTGTTAATTCTTTAGATTTTGATTCTTACAAAGGAAAATATGCCATTGGTAAAATTTTTCACGGCAAAATTAAAAAAGGAGACAGTGTTAATATTCTAGACAAGGAGGGGAAAATAGGTACTGGCAAAGTAGAAAATGTATATATTAGTGAGGGTTTGAAAAGAGTAGAAACTGACGAAGCCTTGGCGGGAGAAATAGTGGCTTTAACAGGTATTCCTGACGTAAAAATAGGTCAAACCCTGGCCGATGTGTCTATAGAAAAAGCTTTGCCTACTATTGAAATTGGTAAGCCTACACTCAAAGTTGTGATAAGACCCAATAGTAGTCCCTTTTCTGGAAAAGAAGGAAAGTTTTTTACTGCTATGCAGATTAACGATCGTCTTGAGAGAGAGAAACAGACAACCGTTGGTTTGGAAATCGATAATAATGATGCGGGTAGCGGCTTTGTGATTGCCGGTAGAGGTGAATTACATTTGGCCGTATTTATAGAAACTTTAAGAAGGGAAGGATTTGAATTAGAAATTTCTAAACCAGAAGTTATTTTTAAAATAATTGATGGCAAAGAATTTGAGCCCTTTGAAGAAGTGGTAATAGAGGTTGGAGCCGATTACGTTGGCATCATTAATCAAGAAATGGCTAAACGTCGAGCTGAACTAGAAGATATGCATACAGAAACAAATGGTTTAACTCGGTTTATCTATAAAATTTCCAGTCGTAATTTCTTGGGATTTAGAAATACTGCTTTTTTGGCTACTCGTGGAACCGCTATTATTGCTAGCCAATTTTTAGATTATTTTCCTAAATCAGAAACTTTACCAGAATTGCGCAATGGCGTGCTTATTTCCAGTGAAACAGGACGAGCTTGTTCTTATGGTATAAATATTGCCCAAAATCACGGTCCTATGTTTATAGATTCTGGTATTCAAGTATATGAAGGAATGATAGTGGGCGCCAACAATCGAGAAGCAGATATTGAAGTAAACGTTTGCAAAGCCAAACAGTTAACTAATATGCATACAGAACATTCAGATGTGGCTATCGTTTTAACTCCGCCAGTACAGATGTCTCTAGAACAGGCTTTAGATTTTATAGAAGATGATGAGCTTTTGGAAGTTACCCCCTTATCTTTGCGTTTACGCAAGAAATATCTTTCTAAATTGGATAGAGTAAGACAAAAGAGAAGCGCTGGCAACTAGCCAAGTTTATAAAGTTATAAAGTTTATCAAGTAGCATTCAAGCGTGAATTGTACTTTAAAAACTTTATTAATTTTTCACTTTACAAACTTGATAAACTTGATGAACTTGAGCCTACTGTATATAATAGACATAAATATATACCAACTATTTTTATGTCACGAATTCTCATTGTCAACTCACAGGGAGAAACCGAAGTTTTTTCACCCAAAAAAGTATGGCGTAGTGCTAGAAGAGCGGGCGCCTCACCGCGTCAGGCACAAGAAGCCGTGGAAGCTACTTCGGCGCAGGTAACAGCAGGAATGTCTACTCAAGATATCTATAACATAATTTTAAGCGTTGTTAGAAAAGAATCTCCTCTGGTGGGAATGAGATTGAATTTAAAAAAAGCTATTCAATCGCTTGGTCCCACTGGATTTCCTTTTGAACAGTATATTGCTAGTTTGTGGAGATTCTATGAATACAGTACTAAAACCGGTGTTATGTGGCAGGGCAAGTGTGTGCCTCACGAAGTAGATGTTGAAGCCAACAAAGGTAAAGATACAGAACTCATAGAATGCAAATATAGAGTACAGCCTGGAGGAAGACTGGATTTGCACGATTTGATGGCCTCTTGGGCTTATTTCTATGACATTGGTTTAGCCAATAAAGATGGACATATTCATCCGCTAGTGATTACTAATAATAAATTAACAAGCGAAGCTGTTACTTATGGTGAATGCATGGGTTTGAATATGATTGGTTGGCGTTATCCCAATGATAGAGGCCTTGAATACATTATAGAATCCAACAAACTTTATCCAGTGACAATATTGCCGTCTTTTAAGGGTTATGCGGCTGAGGTATTGAAAAACAAGAATATTCTTATGGTTAGAGATCTCTTAGCTATTAATCCTCAGCAATTAGTTAGGGGACAACACCTTCCCCAAACTAGCGTAGATCAATTATACAAAGAAGCACAGTTAATAACTGGAGCATCAGCTTCATAATCCAAAAATCAACGAATAATCTATAAATATAAATATATGGATTTAATCTCTATTGATGATTTTAAAAAAATAGATTTGAGAGTAGCTACTATAAAAACAGCCGAGAGAGTTGAAGGCTCTGATAAGCTTATTCAATTATCTATTGATTTGGGAGAAGAAACCAGACAATTAGTGGCTGGTATAGGGAAACAATATGAACCAGAAGCGCTAATTGAAAAACAAATAATTGTTATTGCCAATCTTCAGCCTAGAATGCTTATGGGTTTAGAAAGCAAGGGTATGCTCTTAGCTGCTCACGGTGAAAATGGGGAAGCAATACTTTTAACCCCAGACAAGCCAGCTCTCAATGGCAGTAATATCAGCTAAATTTAAGCTAAGTTATGGTTGCAGAACAATTTGAAGTTAATGAAGAGATCGCTAAAATATTTCACCATCTCGGCGTTTTTTTAGATATGGAAGGGGTTGATTTTAAACCAGCTGCCTATCAAAGGGCGGCGGCGATTCTCCGAACCCTTAATCAATCGGTAGCTGATATTTACAGAGCTGATGACATTAAAGGTTTAGAAGCTCTAGAAGGAATTGGGAAAAATTTAGCTTATAAAATTAAAGAGTATTTGGAGACTGGCAAAATCCAAACATACGAAAAATATGCCAAAGAATATCCCATAGATATCGATAGTCTAGATGCTGTTCCTGGTTTGGGACCCAAGACAATCAAATGGTTGTGGACAGAATTGGGTGTAAAAAATTTGACCGATTTAAAAGTTGCTGCCGAAAAAGGGTTAGTGCGTGCGCTCCCTCGCGGAGGGGAAAAATTAGAACAAAATATTTTAACTAATTTAAATCAAACAAGTACTGCCGGTAAACGCTGGCTTTATGCTGAAATTCAGCCCTTGGCAGAAAAAATTAGGAGGCAACTAGAAAGTATTACTGGTGTAACCCAAGTTAATATTACCGGATCTTATAGGCGAAAAAAATCTACTATTGGAGACTTGGATTATGTCGTAGTAACTAAAAATCCCTCTCTGGTGATGGAAACTTTTACTCATTTGCAGAACCCAAAAGTAGAACGTATTATTAGCCGTGGTGATACTCGCTCGTCTATTAAAGTAATAGATGATCTAGAAGTTGATTTAAGGGTAGTGCCTCAAAAAGCGTATGGATCGGCTTGCCAATATTTTACTGGCAGCAAAGAACACAATATAGAATTACGTAAAATTGCTGTTAGCAAAGGCTTGAAATTAAATGAGTACGGATTATTTAAGGGCACTAAGCAGATAGCCGGAGCGTCAGAAGAAAGTGTTTATGCTAATTTGGATCTTCGTTATATAGAACCAGAATTAAGGGAAAATTCCGGCGAGATAGAATGGGCTCGAGGTAGGAAAAAACTAAACCTTATTTCACTTAAAGATATCCATGGCGATTTGCATATTCATTCAGATTGGGATGGGGGACAGGATTCTATTAGTGATTTAGCGGAATATGCTAGATTAAAATTGGGTTACGAATATATAGGTATTTCCGACCATACTAAATTTTTAAAAATAGAACATGGCTTAGATGAAGAACAATTAATGGCTCAACGTTTAGAAATTCAGAAATTAAATTCAAAGTATAGGGACAGACACATTAATTTTACTATTCTCCAAGGTTGTGAGGCTAATATTTTAGACGATGGTTCCATTGATATTAATGAAACTATCCTTAAACAATTAGACTATGTTATTGCCGGTTTACATTCCCAATTAGATCAATCAGAAGAACAAACTACAGCTAGACTCATAAAAGCGATCAACAATCCCTATATAGATATTATTTCTCATCCAACGGCTAGGTTAATTAATCGAAGGGCTCCAGTCCAAATTAATTGGCTGAAAGTTCTTGATGCTACCATTGAAAGCCATACTATTTTAGAAATTAATGCTAGCCCCTTGCGTTTAGACCT
>DAONFR010000034.1:0-4453 GCA_035403725.1 Minisyncoccota bacterium
CTGAGGGACCATTGCCCCAAACTAAATTCGTTTTAAGAAAAGCTTTTGAAAATAATCTCAAAGTTATTTTGGTAATCAACAAAATTGACAGAAAGGATGCTATTCCCGAAGAAATTCTCAAACAAACAGAGGAACTTTTCTTAGAATTAGCTAAAAATGATAACCAACTTAATTTTCCTATCATTTATACGATTGGCAAAGAGGGAAAGGCCTATGACCACTTGCCTACAGCAGAGGAACTCAATGGACCTGCCGACTTAACACCCTTATTTGATGCCATTGTAAAATATATACCGGCTCCCACCGTGGACCCTGATAAGCCTTTTAAAATGATGGTGAATTCCTTAGATTTCGACTCTTATAAAGGAAAATATGCTATTGGCAAAATCTTCCATGGGAAAATTAAAAAAGGAGAGACTGTTAATATTCTTGATAAAGAAGGGAAAATAGGCACCGGCAAAGTAGAAAATGTATATATTAGCGAGGGTTTGAAGCGGATAGAGACTGACGAGGCCTTGGCAGGGGAAATAGTAGCTTTAACCGGCATTCCTGATGTAAAAATAGGTCAAACCCTAGCGGATGTTTCGGTAGAGGAAGCCTTGCCTGCCATTGAAATTGGCAAACCTACATTGAAAGTTGTGGTAAGGCCCAATAGCAGTCCTTTTTCTGGGAAAGAAGGGAAGTTTTTTACTGCTATGCAAATTAATGACCGTCTGGAACGAGAGAAACAAACTACTGTCGGTCTAGAAATTGATAATAATGATGCTGGCAGCGGTTTCGTGATTGCTGGTAGAGGGGAATTACATTTAGCTGTGTTTATAGAAACTTTAAGGAGGGAAGGATTTGAATTAGAAATTTCTAAACCAGAAGTTATTTTTAAGGTGATTAATGGTAAAGAATTCGAGCCTTTTGAAGAAGTGGTAATAGAAGTGGGAGCTGATTATGTTGGTATCATTAATCAAGAAATGGCCAAACGTCGAGCGGAGCTGGAAGATATGCATACAGAAACTAATGGCCTTACCCGTTTTATCTATAAAATTTCCAGTCGTAATTTCTTAGGATTTAGAAATACAGCCTTTTTGGCTACTCGTGGCACAGCTATTATTGCTAGCCAATTTTTGGATTATTTTCCCAAGTCAGAAACTTTGCCAGAGTTGCGCAATGGAGTGCTCATTTCTAGCGAAACAGGACGAGCTTGCTCTTACGGTATAAATATTGCCCAAAATCATGGTCCTATGTTTATAGATTCTGGTACTCAAGTATATGAAGGCATGATTGTGGGCGCCAACAATCGGGAAGCTGATATAGAGGTAAATGTATGTAAGGCCAAACAACTGACTAATATGCATACAGAACATTCTGATGTAGCTATAATTTTGACTCCGCCAGTACAAATGTCTTTAGAGCAGGCCTTAGACTTTATAGAAGATGATGAACTTTTGGAAGTAACCCCTTTATCTTTGCGTTTACGCAAGAAATATCTCTCCAAACTAGACAGAGTGAGGCAAAAAAGAGCTGCTGGCAACTAGCCGAGTTTATAAAGTTATAAAGTTTATCAAGTAGTATTCAAGTAGGAATTGTGCTTTAAAAACTTTATGAACTTTTCACTTTACATGCTTGATAGCTTGATGAACTTGAGTCTACTGTATATAATAAGGCTAAATATATACTAAATTTTCATGGCGCGAATTCTTATTGTAAACTCTCAGGGGGAAAACGAAGTTTTTTCACCCAAAAAAGTATGGCGCAGCGCTAGACGAGCTGGCGCCTCCCCACAGCAAGCCCAGGAAGCAGTGGAAGCTACTTCAGCGCAAGTGACAACGGGGATGTCTACCCAGGATATCTATAATATAATTTTGAGTGTTGTCAGAAAAGAGTCTCCTCTCGTAGGCATGAGGTTGAATTTGAAAAAAGCCATTCAATCGCTTGGTCCTACCGGCTTTCCTTTTGAGAAATATGTTGCTAGCTTATGGAGGTTCTACAAATATAACACCAAAACCGGCGTGATGTGGCAAGGCAAGTGCGTTCCTCACGAAGTGGATGTTGAGGCTAGCAAGGGTAAAGATACAGAACTTATAGAGTGTAAATACAGAGTACAACCTGGAGGCAGGCTTGACCTTCATGATTTAATGGCCTCTTGGGCGTATTTCTATGACATCGGTTTGGCTAATAAAGACAAACATATTCATCCCTTGGTGATTACTAATAATAAATTAACTAGCGAATCAATCGCTTATGGCGAGTGCATGGGCTTGAATATGATTGGCTGGCGTTATCCTAAAGATGTGGGCCTTGAATATATTATAGAATCTAATAAATTATATCCCATTACAATTTTGCCGTCCTTTAAAGGGTATGTGGCGGAAGTGCTCAAGAATAAAAATATTCTCATGGTAAAAGACCTCTTAAATATCAACCCTCAGCAGTTGGCTAGGGGACAACACCTTACTCAAACCAGCATAGACCAACTATACAAGGAAGCTCGGTTAATAACGGGAACTGTGGCTCAATAATTAAAAGATTAATTCAATAATCTATAAATATATGGATGTCATATCTATCGATGATTTTAAAAAAATGGATTTCAGAGTAGCGACCATAAGAACAGCCGAAAGAGTTTCGGGCTCTGATAAGCTCATCAAATTATCTATTGATTTGGGAGAAGAAACCAGACAACTAGTAGCAGGTATAGGAAAACAATATGAACCAGAGGGGCTAATTGGAAAACAAATCATTGTGATTGCCAATTTGCAGCCCCGCATGCTCATGGGGCTAGAGAGCCAAGGAATGCTTTTGGCTGCTCACGGTGAAAATGGGGAAGCGATACTTTTGACTCCTGACAAGTTAGCCCTTAATGGCAGTAGTATCAGCTAAATTTAAGCTAGGCTATGGTTGCAGAACAATTTGAAGTGAATGAGGAGATCGCTAAAATATTTCACCATCTCGGCGTTTTTTTAGAGATGGAAGGAGTAGATTTTAAACCGGCTGCCTATCAGAGAGCGGCCGCTATCCTGAGAACTCTTAATCAATCGGTGGCTGATATTTATAGAACCAGCGATATCAAAGGGCTAGAAGCCCTAGAAGGAATTGGAAAAAATTTGGCTTATAAAATCAAGGAGTATTTAGAGACTGGTAAAATCCAAACGTATGAAAAATATGTCAAAGAATATCCTATAGATATTGATAGCCTAGACGCTGTGCCCGGTCTGGGTCCCAAGACAATCAAATGGCTATGGACGGAATTAGGTGTCAGAAATTTAGCTGACTTAAAAATTGCAGCGGAAAAAGGATTAATACGCGCGTTGCCTCACGGAGGAGAAAAATTAGAACAGAACATTTTAATCCATTTAAATGAACTGGAGACTACCAGTAAGCGTTGGCTTTATGCTGAAATCCAACCCCTGGCGGAAAAAATTAGGTTGCAATTGGAAAACATTCCTGGTGTAGCTCAAGTTAATATTACCGGTTCTTATAGACGGAAAAAATCTACCATTGGTGATTTAGATTATGTGGTAGTGGCGAAAAATCCGTCATTAGTGATGGAAACTTTTACTCATTTACAGAATCCTAAAGTAGAGCGTATTATTAGCCATGGCGATACCCGTTCTTCTATCAAAGTGCTAGATGGTTTAGAAGTGGATTTGAGGGTGGTGCCCAAAAAAGCATATGGGTCTGCTTGCCAATATTTTACTGGCAGCAAAGAGCATAATATAGAGTTGCGTAAAATTGCCACCAGTAAGAGCCTAAAATTAAACGAGTACGGCTTGTTTAAAGGCAATAAACAAATAGCCGGAGAATCGGAAGAAAGCCTTTATGCCAATCTAGGTCTGCGCTATATAGAGCCAGAATTAAGAGAGAATAGGGGTGAAATAGAATGGGCTCGGGGGCGGAAAAAACTAAGTCTTCTCTCAGTGAAAGATATTCGTGGCGACCTGCACATTCATTCGGATTGGGACGGAGGGCAGGATTCTATCAGCGACCTAGCGGAATATGCCAGGTTAAAATTAGGGTATGATTATATTGGTATTTCTGACCATACTAAGTTTTTAAAAATAGAACATGGCCTAGATGAAGAGCAATTGATGGCTCAACGCCTGGAGATTCAAAAACTAAATTCAAAATACAAGGATAGACATATTAATTTTACTATTCTGCAAGGCTGTGAGGCCAATATTTTAGAAGATGGCTCCATAGATATTAATGAAACTATTCTTAAACAATTAGACTATGTTATTGCTGGTTTGCACTCACAATTAGACCAAGCCGAAGAAATAACCACGATGAGACTCATAAAAGCGATTCGTAACCCTTATGTAGATATTATTTCTCACCCTACCGCCAGGTTAATCAACCGCAGACCTCCAGTTCAAATGAATTGGCTAGCCGTTCTGGATGCTGCCATTGAAAGCCATACTATTTTAGAAATTAATGCTAGCCCCTTGCGTTTAGACCT
>DAONFR010000035.1:0-4213 GCA_035403725.1 Minisyncoccota bacterium
TTAGGACATATGGTTCTCAGCCATAGAACTAGGGTTCAAATCCCTACAGGGGTACTCATATCTGCAGAAAAGTCCAAAGTCTAATGTCTAAAGTCTAAACCGCAGCCAAAGAATACTAGACACCAGATGCAGAAAATCTAATGTCTAATGTCTAATGACTAATGACTAAACAGCAGTCAAAGAATGCTAGACACCAGATGCAGAAAAGTCCAAAGTCTAATCCTTCGGCTTCGCTCAGGACAAGATGTCTAATGTCTAAACAGAAGCCAGAAATGCGGGTTGCACGAAAAAATTCATAGCCATAGTTTGAGTTCTAAACGATAGTCAAAAAGTAAGAATACAAAAATACTTTTCAAAAATGCAATTTAAAAAAAACCTACAAACATATTGGTTAATAGCAATCGGGTTAGTCCTAGGCCTAACTTGGGCATTAACGATTAACTATGTGATAAAATTGGGACCTGGAACTAACATAATTTTACATCGAAACGCATTCGGAGTGGATTACTTTAATAATCGCATTAGTCTACTTTCTATACCGTCTATCGCCACTATTTTTATTTTAAGTGATTTGTTTTTAGGTTTTAAAAGCAAAGAACCTAAGTGGAAATTAATTTTGTTTCTAACGGCCAATTTATTAACTGGCTATTTCTTATTCCTGATTATTTGGATAATTAAAATAAACAGCTAATTAATGTGTCATATCGTCAGGCGGGATATTGTAGTAACTGATTAGATAAGCAGATAAGTTGTGCCACAAAATAGTAGCGGTACTTTCTGCTGAAAGTCCCACCATGGGCTTAGTTAAAACTGTATAGATGATATATTTGGGTTTTTCCACTGGAAAGAAGCCTATATAGGAATGGATATTATCTGTGTTTGAGTACTCTCCGTTAATAAACATCATGGCTGTACCAGTTTTACCGCCAGATTTATAACCTTTTACTTTGGCTCGTTTGCCGTAGCCGTTTTCAACAGTGTAGACCATCATTGCTTTTACTTTAGCAGCTGTTTCTGGGCTAATAATAGTGTCAGATGTTTCGCTATCCATATGAGTTGACTCAATAGTGCCATCTGGTTTTTTAATTCCTTCTAGGATATAAGGATTGACCATTTTGCCATTGTTAGTAATGGCACTGGCAGCCATAACCATCTCTATAGGAGTAGTCGCAATACCCTGACCATAGGAAGCAGTTGCAAAATCAATTTCTCTCGCCTCTTGTCTATCAATATTTTTTAATGAACCCTCGGCTTCGTTGGGAAGATCAATACCGGTTTTGCTATCAAGACCAAATTTTTTGAAATAATCTCTTAATGCGGAACCGCCTAATTGCTGCTCAATATAGACAGCACCCATATTAATGGATTTTGCCAAGACTTCCTTCATATCAACTAACCCATACAGGTGACCTTCATAGTTACCAATAGTTTTATTATTGAGGGTAACCTTGTGATTATCATTATAGGTACTCGTTTCTTTTATTTTTCCGGCATTTAAGCCAGCCGCCATGGTCAATATTTTAACCACGGAACCTAATTCATATCTGCTTTCCACCGCGTTATTTCTGTACAGGCTATAATCATTTACCTTAGAGTATTCATTAGGATTGAAAGTTGGATAATTAGCCATAGCTAAAATTTTTCCGGTATCTGCTTCCATAATGATGGCGATACCACTGGCGGCCTCTTTCTGTTCCACCATATTTTGAAGTTCTTGCTCTGTTTTGAACTGAACATTTTTATCAATAGTGGCAATAATAGAACTACCAGGTACCACAGCTTGCTCTTTACTACTTAGAGAACGAATCAATGTGCCAATACCACTAATAGCCCCTTCAAAAGTGCCACTAGAGCCCTCTAGGATATCGTTGTAATACTTTTCTAAGCCATAGACACCCACCAGGTTATCAGTATCATTATCCGTTTGTAAGAAGCCGATAACCTGGCTGGCTAAAGTACCAAAAGGATAGTAACGGATACTATTTTTGGCAAAACCAACGCCAGCAATAGGAGCTTTTTGTAATCTAGTCACTAAATCGTAATCATCTATTCTGGTGATTAAAGGATAATATTTTGATTTGGTTTTAGTTAAACCTTCTCTAATTTTTGTTTCTTCTAAAGTAGGAAAATAAGTTTTTAAGCTTTTAATTAAGTCTTCTTGATGGTTCGCATCAATGCTGGAGGGATCTAAATAAAGAGTATAGTAGACTTTATTTGTAGCCACAGGAGCTAAATCATTATTAATGTGGTCTTCAAAATAAATCGCGCCCCTTTCGGGCTTGATTTTTATTGCAGCGTAGTTTTTATCTAAGACTAGCTTAGAATAATAATTACCTTTAATGATCTGTAAATAAAAAAGTCTACTAACAATAATTAGCACCGGCAGGAAAACAGCCAAAACAAGCACAATGGTTGTGCGTGTATGAAATGACTTAGAAATATGATTACTGGCCATCCGGATAGGAACTTAAATACTATTCGGTTAATGCCACATTGCTTGCGTGGTTAAGAGCTAAAGGATAAAAATCATTTACCTCGACAAAATGATTCGCTTGAGCCCAATTAGATACTTGAGCCAAAGAGATATCATTAAAAACAATGTTTTCTAAACTACTATTATCTTCAGTAAGACTGGACAGAGACTTTTTAAGAACCTTAATATCGCTATCGAGATTAATAGTTTGGCAACGAAGAGCAATGTAAGGGGCTAGAAATAAAGATAAAACAAGAATAGGGACAAAGGTAAGCAAGCTAACACTACCAAGTAATCGCTTGGTTTTTTTCACACTTTTAAAATATAAGACACTTAAGCCAGTATTTGCGCTGTCATAAAAATTTTGATTGGAACCGATTCTGTAAGCAATAGCTGGCATATGATTTATAATTAAAATTTAAAATTAAAAGTTTAAAGTTTAAACGAAAGAAACGGGCCTTACTTAATATTTTCTAGATCATTTGGATAGCTCTCAATTTTGCTGAATGGCTTTTGGGATTAAGATTAATCTCAGTGGCATCGGCAACAACTGGTTTAGGGGTTAGAATCTTGGCTTGACCATTATCTTTCAATTTTCGAAAAGCTCTTTTGACTAAACGATCTTCTAGAGAATGAAAACTAACTACGACGTAACGACCACCTGGGGTCAGAAGATTGGGAATCTCTTCTAAAGCAGTATTTAAATTATTTAGTTCATCATTAGTGGCAATTCTTAAGGCTTGAAAAGTACGGGTAGCTGGATTGATTCGTCCCCTTTCATATCCTTTGGGTACAGACTGTTCTATGAGGGAGACTAACATTCCAGTGGTAGTGATAGGATTTTTTTGACGAGCCGCTACAATGGCCCTGGCAATGAGACGACTGTATTTTTCTTCACCATATTGCCAAATGATCTCTGCCAATTCTTTTTCGGAATAACTATTTACTATTTGAGCGGCGGTGCGAGGAGCATTTTGCCAATCAGTTGTAAACGTCATTATAAGTGGCTCGTCTTTTTTAAAAGAGAAGCCACGACCAGAATTCTCTAAGCTATCAGTATTCAATCCAAGATCCAGTACTATGCCGTTAATATTAGTAAAACTGATTTCTTCGGTGATGCTTTTAAGCTGAGAAAAATTTCCTTGTCTAAAAAGTAATCGATCTTCGGCTACATTATCGTGAGAAAGGGTTTCTTGAGTTCTTTGGTATGCATCTTTATCTAGGTCTACCCCGAGAACTTTTCCCTTAGGAGCAATCATTTCAAGAATAGCTTTGGTATAACCACCGGTGCCTAGAGTACCATCAATAAAGTTCTCATTAGGCTGAGGAGCTAAATATTTTAAAACTTCTTGTAAAAGAACTGGGACGTGCATAGAAATTAGAAGACTAACTGTTCAGCTATTTCAGCAGAGGCTTTTTCGGTTTTGGTCTGATATTCTTTATAGGCATTCTCATCCCAAATTTCTAAGCGATTATTAAGACCAATAACAACAGCTTTCTTCCCTAACTTAGCGTAATCTTCTAAGTAGTTAGGAATAAGAATTCTGCCTTGAGCGTCTATTTCCACTTCCATAGCGCCGCCAAGCATCAATCTAGCAAAAGCACGAGGATTAGCTTGGGTTAAAGGTAAGGATTGGATTTTATTAACAAATTCTGCCCAGGCATTCTTAGGCCACAAAAAAAGACAGTTATCTATCCCCCGTGTTAATACTGCTCCGCCGGCTAAATCCGACTTGAATT
>DAONFR010000036.1:0-4082 GCA_035403725.1 Minisyncoccota bacterium
CCGCTGAAAGTTTCTCCCAATCAGTGACAGTTAAATCTTGAGCTCTTAATTTAATATCCCAATTTAAATTTGCAAAAACATTAGCAATTTTACTTTTTTCCATACCTAGTCCCTCTGCCAAATTGCTTAACAGCAATCTTCGAGGATGAATAAAACCAGCTTTTATAGTTTTGATTATTAATTGGGTCTTTGCCGAATCGTAGATAGGTTTTGGTTTTATAAGAATGACGGTCGAATCTACCTTGGGGATAGGGTTAAAATTACCCCTACCTATATTAAATACTATTTTAGGTTCACTAAGGGTTTGCACAATGGCCGAAAGAGCCGTCATTTGGGGTGGTTGTGCGACAATCCTTTGGGCTACTTCCTTTTGGATAGTTAAAACTATAGAAACTGGCTGGAATTCTCCATTCAAAAGTAATCTAATAAGCTGGCCGGTTAGATAATAAGGAATATTGCCAACCACCTTATAATAAGGTAGTTTGTGTTGGTTTGGGGGCTGGTCTAGCCAGAATAAGATGTCTTGAGGTAAGACTGTCAATTTGGAGATGTCTCGGTATTTACTTATTAGGCCAAGAGCCAAACCTTTGTCTTTCTCTATAGCTAAGATTTCCTTGGCTGGACTCCCCACCAGGAAATCGGTCAAATTTCCTGTGCCTGGGCCTACTTCAATTACCCTGTCGCCTTCCTTGAGGTCCAACGACCCGGCAATTTTCTCTAGAAAGGCTCTATTAGTGAGGAAATTCTGGCCCATTAACTTATTTGGCTTTACCCTTGACTCTTGGCTTGCATTTTTGAACATTAGCATGGTAAAATTAGGTTACTAGCCTTTAAAGGCTTTTTTTAATAGCCAAGTCCTCTCTCACGCATATTCTTAAAGGGCTGAGCAAATAAATGAAAGATATTCTTAAAAACATTACTTCTGGTATTTCCTTTGCAACAAGACGAGGTGCCATTTTTGTCAAAAACCTCCTTGCCAAGTTGCTTAATAAATGTGATTCCAAGCTTAAAGAACAATTACTTCTAGTTCTTTTTTTGGTGGCTCTATTAATTCCCGGGGAAATTATCTATAAATTAGTAGTTACCAAATCATACCAGTTTAATGATACGGAGGCAAACACTAGTCGTAATGCCACCAAAGCCTATCCTCAGTACGTAGAGGATATTAACCATTCGGCTCTTTATTATTTTTCCCAATCAGCCATGGCTTCTGATGCCGAATTAACTGAAATGGCTGCCAGTGCTAACAATAGGCAAAATAGTAATTTTATTGTTTATGATGGTGGCTTTCTAGATAATAGTGTAGCCTCATCCAGCAATATTAGTGGCTCCAAAGTGAATCGTCGCAGTGTGATGACTTACACTGTTCAGAATGGTGATACTCCCGGTAAAATTGCTTCAGAGTTTGGAATTAGTATCAATACTCTTGTTTGGGCCAACAACCTTAAAAATGGCAATCTTATTAAACCTGGACAAGAATTAGTCATTCTTCCTGTATCTGGCGTCCAGTATACAGTTAAAAGTGGTGACACTCTTGGGAAAATAGCTTCCGCTTATAAAGTAGACGTTAGCAAAATTCAAGATTTCAATGGTTTGGCTGGTGACACTCTAGTTAAAGGAGACGTTTTAATTATCCCTGACGGCAAAATGACTACTGTCGCCTCGGTTGCCAAGTCGGGTACTAATTTTTCCAGTAGTGAAGGTACAGAAGTTACTAATGCTGATGTGACTAATGCTAAAGGATATTTTATTTTCCCTACTACTGGTTTGAATTGGGGTGATCTTCATCCTTATAACGCTGTAGATATTGCCAATCATTGTGGTACTCCGGTTTATGCTGCTGCTAGTGGAATAGCAACCCTGGCTATTGGGAACAATGCCTGGAATAGTGGCTATGGTAATTACATTAAAGTTCAGCACCCCAATGGATCTCTGACTCTTTACGCTCACTTAAGTGCAGTTAGCATTAAAGAAGGGCAATCGGTTACCCAGGGGCAAGTGATTGGCGCCATTGGCAATACGGGTAATGTAACTGGACCAACTGGCTGCCATCTTCACTTTGAAGTTAGAGGCATGACTAATCCTTTTGCCAAATAACTTAATTATCTAACATTTCACTGTCTCTAAATTGAACTGCCTCTGCCAAATGGGGCAGTTTTATGTTTTCACTTTCATCTAAATCTGCTATCGTGCGGCTTAATTTTAAAAGACGATGATAACTTCTTCCCGAGAGTCCATATTGGTCAACAATACGTTCCATAAATTTTTGAGTTTCTGTATCTAGACGACAATAAGTTTTTATTTCTTTACTGTCCATTTCACTATTAGTAGAAATGGTAGTATTTTTAAATCGTTCATTTTGTTTTTGTCTTGCTTGAATTACTCTCTGCCTGATAGTTACAGAAGACTCTTCGGTCGTTTCATTATCATTGTCTATTTTGGAATATTCTAAACGCGGGGCTTCTATACGCATATCTATTCTGTCCAGCAATGGTCCAGAAATTTTCTTACGATATCTTAGAATATCATTCATAGAACAACGACATTCATGTTGTGGGTCTTTATACCAACCGCAAGGGCAGGGATTCATAGAAGCAATGAGAATAAAGTTGCTGGGATAATCTAAACGTTTAGCTGCTCGGCTAATAGTAATGTGCCCCTCTTCTAATGGCTGCCTTAATGTTTCAAGCACATTGCGATTAAACTCTGGTAATTCGTCTAAAAATAAAACACCCCTATGGCTTAAGCTTATTTCTCCTGGTAGAGCATTGGCTCCGCCTCCTACCATAGCGATATCTGAACTGGTGTGATGAGGTGATCGAAATGGCCTTTCGGTAATTAAAGGGGTATCCTTTGGCAAAAGTCCCGCTACACTGTAGATATTAGTTATCTCTAAAGCTTCAGCGACACTTAACGGTGGAAGAATACTTCTAAAGGCTTTGGCCAATAAAGTCTTACCGGTTCCCGGGGGACCAATCAAAAGAAGGTTATGTCCTCCTGCAGCCGCTATTTCCAACCCCCTTTTAGCTTTATTCTGTCCTTTAATATCAGCAAAATCAGTACTATAAATAATCTTATTACTTAATAAGGCTTCTGGTTCAATCGGCGTAAGCGGTTTGATATCCGAAGTTCCTTCTAACCATTCTATCAATTCTTTGAGGCTTTCCACCGCTATCACTTTTGTTACCTTACACACAGCGGCGGCTTCTTTACCACTATCTAGAGGGACCACAATATAATCGTAATGAAAGCGTTCAGCTAAAAGAGCATAAGTGATAACTCCTTTTACCGATCTTAATTTACCATCCAAGGCTAACTCGCCTAGGAACAATATTTTAGCGGCACTAAAAAAGGCCATTTGTTTTGAACTTAACAAATAGCCTATTGCCATAGCTACATCATAGCCCGAGCCTTCTTTTTTCAAATCTGCTGGAGCCAAATTAATAACAATCCTTTGGTTACAATTCATGGGTGACTTTGCCCCAGAATTTTTTATAGCAGTCGCTATCCTATCTTTCGCTTCTTTTATCGCGGCATCGGGCAGACCTATAATTGTAAAATTATGTAACCCATTATTAACATCCACCTCAACTTTTACTTCTTGAGCCTCCAGACCCGTTAAAGCAGCTGAGTTGATGGATGAGTTCATTTTTTAGATTTTAGTTGGCATTCTCGACACACTAAAGTGGTCGGGTTGGTATTGAGTTTTTCTATCTCAATTTCTTTCTTACATTTAATGCAACGACCATAGGTTTTCTTGGCTATGCGTAGAAGGGCTTCTTTAATCTCTTGCAGCCTGGTCTCAATAGCCTCTTCTATATTTTTCAAAGTAGTATAGGTAATAATTTCCGATTCATTATCTTCTTCGCTTCTACCATAATTAGGAAATTTAGTCTCAAAATCACCCGCCTTTTTGTTCTTCTCAGCAAATTTGGCTAGGTCTGATTCTAGGGTTTCTTTTTCCTCTACTAATTTATGCTTCAATCCCTTAAGTATGTCTTCATCCATATTATGCGGTTCAAGATTAATAACCTTACTTTAAAATATTAAGGCATTTTAGGCTTAAGTCAAGTTGACGATAC
>DAONFR010000037.1:0-4007 GCA_035403725.1 Minisyncoccota bacterium
AGTATCCCTGCAAGGAAAAGAAAACATAGCCCTATAATACCATTCTTTATATCTTCCCTAGACTGACTAATAGCCTTAGGGCTACCACCAGAAGTGTACCACCTTATACCCGCTAAAAGGATTTTTATAAAAGCAGCAATAGCCGCAATGACATAGGAAGCCCTGATAAAATTTTTAAAGAGAGTTGTAAAACTATCATAGGTTAAAACATCCCCTCTTTTTCCTATAAAAGGAATCCCCTGCTCAAGAGTATAGGGTTCTATATCTGCATGGGTTATTATAGGCGTCAAAATAGTTACTATTAATAGTAAAATTATACTGCCTAATAAACCATTCTTATTTCTTTTAGACATTAAGAATCTTTAAAAGATTAAAAATTAATTAATTGTTTGTACTATTTTTGCGTGCCAAAATAGCTTCAGGATCAGAAGTAATTACTTGCTCTTCAGCATAAGAAGAGACTATTTCTATGGGTACGTGCTGATTACCGGCAAAGAAAAGTCCTGTACCTACATCTGATTGTAAAAGGATACTTTGCTCGACGTCAGTGAGGCTAAAAGTTTTAGCAATAATATCAATGGCTGCTGGCGATTGCTTTAGTAGCATTTGTAGGGAAGAATTGGTAATAATAGGCTTGCCATATTTATTAGCTAGGAAATCTTCTACATCTTGAGTAATCGCTGTAATACCTAAATAGTATTTGCGAGAGCGTTTGGCCATACCGTACAAAAATGATGCGCTCTCGTCATATTTCATAAGGTACCAAGCTTCATCGACTACCAATATTCTCTTTTTTAGTTCAGCTCTAATTAGGTTCCAAATATAATTAAGAGTCATATACATGGCAATGGGGCGGAGTTCTTCTTCAAGGTCTCGGATATTAAAAACAATTAAGCGATTACCTATTTCTATATTAGTGGGCTGATTCACGAAGCCAGCAAAAGTACCCTTAATATATTTGTATAATTTAGCAGATAATTCTTCTCCGCCGGTAATCGTATTTAAAATAGTAGCCAGGTCTTCTAAAAGCGGTGGTTCTTTTCCCGTAAAATCATTATCAGGATAAATATCTCGAGCAGCATAGGTTTGGTATATAGCCTGATCAAGAAGGCTCTCTTCTATAGGAGTAAGAGCCCCTATCATGAGCTTAACTAGTCCGATTAGATAAAGCACATGACTTCTAAAGACTTCTTCGGTGGTTTCGTCTTCTCTAATAATAGGTAAATCGAAAGGATTAATATGTTCAGAAGAACCGATAGAAATCTTATAGAAACTGCCTCCAAAAGTTTCAGCTAAATACTGATATTCATTTTCAGGGTCAATGACGATAACTTCTGTTCCCAGAATTAATGAACGAATAATATCTAATTTGGCCGCATATGATTTACCGCCACCGGCCTTAGAAAGAATTACCATATTGGCATTCTCCAGAGAGAAGCGGTCAAAAATTACTAAACCGCTATTTTGACGATTAACTCCATAGAGCACGCCTGAATCCCCTGTTAAGTCTGCAGAAATAAAGGGAAAAATAGTGGAGGCTGGCGAAGAGTTAAGGCTAGTATGAACAGATAGCCTGTCTAAGCTGTAAGGGAAGGTGGATTCTAATCCTTCATATTGTTGGAAGATAGCAGGCTTAAGATAGATAAGTTTATCTTCAAGAAGATTTACTACAGTATCTTCGGCTTTTTTTAATTCTTCTAAACTATCTGCAATAAGAGTGATGTAAATGCCTACTTTAAAAATCTTTTCTGTCCCCTGAGTAATGGAATCTCTCAACGTTTCTATATCCTGGATAGCTGTTTCCAAAACTGGGTCTCTCACTAACCCCTTAGAGGCTTGTTCGTCTATTGTTGCCTGGACTTTAGCTGACTGGTCTCTTAATTTCTTAAGAATCACACTATTATCTACAGGGTGAAAATAAATAGCCACATTGAGGCTTACTCCCAGATTAATTATGGGATTAAACCAATTCGGGACCAAATACCGGGGGTAGGTTAAAACAAAAAGAGTCTTTACGTATTTGTCGCCAAGCTTTATCTGGTTTTGTAAAATCTCCAAACCAGCAGGGGCGATAAGGCTCTGAAAATTCTTTTGACGGTCTATATAGACTTGGTTAGGATTTTGTTGTTCGTCAGCCATTTTATTCTAATAAACTTTCAGGAATATTAATATTATTTTTTTCAAAATCCGAAGGATTGTATAAGTTATAAACAAGAGCCGTTGCCTCTTCAGTGTTTAACGGATGGGCCTCAAGTCCCATACGTCCCAGAGAGAAGATAACATTATCTTGACGCACTAAGAGCTGCTGACTGTAACGTTCAAACTCGTCAGTGCTTAAAACAGTAGTAGCTGTAAAAGCTTCACGATTTAAATTGAAGATTCTTCCCATTAAATTCTTTATGGTTGGAGCAGCTTCAGTAGTCACAGGGTCAAAAGGTATTACCACATAATATTCATGCTTTATAATATTATTATGTGAGGTAATATCGGCTATGAAGTTTATATATTCCTCTCCCCCTTCTCGATAATATGAATTCTCTTCTTTGTTAATGATTCCACGGACGTTATCAAGATAGTGCTCAATATTTAAACGCCTATTAAGGGCGACCACTTCTAAAGAAAAGTCTAAGCTGTTTAAGAAACTTTGCCAATTGTTTAGAAGCTCGCTTTGATCTTCGCTAGATTTCAATTCAAAATTAACACCACGCACTTTCAAAAGAGAGCGCATGCCGCCGTTCTTCAAAATAATTATGCCCTGTCTTATTTCGCTAACAGAGACTAGGCTTTGACTGGGAGCTAATTCTTTATCACCTACCATATACTATTTGCTTTTGTAAATATAATTTTTAGGATGCCAAAACTGTTTAATCATTCCAGGTAACACTTTATAGAACGGTAACCCACCTACTTTTATAAAGGCTAGAGACAATGATAGGGCGCCTACAATAAAGGCCAGAATGGCGAAAATAAAACGATTGGTAACAATAAAATGAAGAAAGAAAATAATGATTCCACCTACCACTATAAAAACCAGCTGTCCCATATTGAAAAAGCTGTTGATCTTTGGGTCTTCTTCTATAAATTGCGGTACCTGATATCTGTCCATACAACAATAATTTGCTAATTTACAAAATAATTTGCAGACCAAGAACTCATTATAAATTCTATATTCCAAATTCTAGGGATTAACTTAAGTCTATGATATTGGAATTTTTGGTCTTTTCTTTCTCGTTTAGCTTATTCTCATTAATACTCTCAAAAGGATCTTCTCTCTGTATGGGTTGTTTATTATAAATAATGGGCTTATGGGGTGCATCTACTTTCTCAGTGTCAGGGGTTTTTCTTTCTTGGCTAATATCTTTAGCCAAGTTAATGATGTCATTTTCAATTGCTTCTCCCATTATAGCATTGCTTTTTATGTTTGACGATGATTCGGTAGAGCTAATCACCGAGCTTCTGATAGAATCATCTTTAGCCAGCGTGTATTTTTTAGGTTTCGGCTTGGGAACTTCATAAGATTCAGAATACCTATCTGGGTGAGCAAAAGTAGTTCTTAAAGTTCCAACCACTGGAGGTTGATTTTTAGGCTTTTGATTCATCGCATTTAATAGCTTGCTATAGCTTCTATTTTCAGGGATTCCTTGTTTATCACTTTGAACAAATTTCAAATGACTTTGAGCAATATTCTCGCTCATAGTATTTTCCTTTGGCTCAGCTGTTTGGGCATCTACTATAGCCATAATGCCAGAATTTGGGGTTGGAGCACTGCCTAACTCTGCCATGAGAGCCCCTCCTGTTTCGACACCTTCTGCAGTCTCAAGACCATCATCTCTCTCTGTTAAAACCGTTGGGTTTAATGGCTTGGGAGCTTCTTCTTTCAATTCACTACTCGAAACATAAAGGTTTAAATCTTCTTTCTCTACTACAGGGGTATTATTTTTTAAGACTTGGGAAAGTTGAGTAATAGCTTGGCTATTCTGTAAAACTAAAAGATTATTATTTTCTTC
>DAONFR010000038.1:0-3618 GCA_035403725.1 Minisyncoccota bacterium
GCAACATTATTATAAATTTCTGGAGCCGAATAACCTGCCACCGCTTTTAAGAATATTTCATCTATCTGCTCTCGGATCTCTTCAAATGAATTATCGCTCTTAGTGTTTTCTCCTACGCACAAAACTGTTTTCACCCCGTTTTGTAAATTAGCTTTTAAAAGACCGGCAATATCCGAATCAACTAGTTTATTTTGTTTTCTGTCTTCACTGTGTCCCAATAGACTATATAAAAGGTTGTTCTCTTTAAGCATAAGGGGGGCTATACCGCCCGTATGTGGTCCTACGTCAGCGGTACCAACCGATTGGGCCATAAGTCTTATTCCTTTGTTCATAATCTGTGTCAGGGGTATCAAATAGAGAGACGGCACAGCTACCGCTATGTCATATTTATCGCCAAGAGCTGAAAAAGAATGATTAAGAATATTGGCCAAATTGCTAGCCTCTCCTAAAGAAGCGGGATTGGCTTTCCAATTAAAAATTAAAATCTTTTTCATAATGATAAAATAATGTTTTTTAAATAAAAAACAGACGAATACCTTTGGTGATTAAAAAAGTAGCTAAAGTTACTATAACTCCAGCCACTACTACCCCTATGCCAGTGTAAATAAAAGTGTCTTTATGGGAAAAACCTAAAAGACGGGCCCCTAAAGTACCGGTCCAAGCCCCGGTTAAGGGCAAAGGAATTCCCACAAAAATAGCTAATCCCCATTTAGCCCATTTGCTATAGGCATTTTGCACTTTATTTTTAGCTCTGCTTAAAACATTGTTTAACAATTTATAGCCCAACCAGCGTCTTTCTATCCATTTAAGAAGAACTAAATCCAAGAGCCAGCTTAAAGGTAAAATAAAAAGCAGATTGCCAAAAACCCCTGTTAAGAAAGCTAAAGCATAAGGAAAATGATAAGTCGCTACAGCTATGGGAATGCTGACCCTTAGCTCGCCAATAGGCAACATACTAATCCAAATGATTCTGAGAATTTGATTCAAGGTAATCATTTTTTTTGAGATAACTTTCTAAAATTAAATATGCAGCTACTTTGTCTATATCCCCTGCTTGTACAGATTTCTTATAGGAGGCCAATTTTAAGTCCTTAGTATCCAAAATATGCTCAGCTTCTTTGGAAGTAAGCATTTCATTTTCTAAGTATATGGGCAGGCCAAGCTTTTTTATTTGGTTAATATAATTTGTTTGTTTGTCAGAACTTTTAGTAGTTTCCAAATTAAGTGAAAGTGGTTGGCCAACCACAATAGCTTCTACCTTCCATTGACTAATGATTTTACGTAGCGCTGGTATTAATTCTTGGACAATATTTTTAAAGTGTACTGTCGGCAACATAAAAATAGCTTGAGCTTTGGTATCGGCTAAAGCTACTCCCATTCTTTTTACTCCTAGGTCTAAGCCCAAGATGAACATATTTTATTTGGTCAAAATTTTCCCGCCAGTTGGAGTCACGACTAAAGTATTTTCATAATGACTAGCGAGGGAGCCGTCGGCAGTAGCAAAACTACCATCTCTTCTTTCTATGATTTCACTAGTGCCTACTGTAGGCATGGGCTCTATGGCTAAAACCATACCAGTCTTGAGTTTTAAACCCTTGCCAGGATTACCGTAATTCAAAACCCATGGATCTTCATGGGGCATGTAGCCTAAACCGTGCCCAGTCAGTTCTTTAATAACAAAAAAATGATGAGCTTTAATACGATTGGCTATAGCAAAACCAACATCACCCAAGGTGTTACCGTCCTTAGCCATTTTTAATCCAGCTAAAAAGGCTTCTTTAGCCGCGGTTATCAGTTCTTTTTGTTCTGCCGTAGGAGTACCAATGACGACCGTTCTGGCCATGTCTGTAAACAAGCCCTTGAATTGCATACCAATATCCAGTTTGACTAAATCCCCTTCTTTGAGCGCTCCAGTATTTTTAGGAATACCATGAACCACAGTGTTATTTAAAGATAAGCAAAGTGCCGCAGGAAAAGGTTCACCTTCTGGGTCGGGACTATAATTAAGAAACGCTGGCTTACCACCAAAATTTAGAATGGCTGATCTTGTCAGTGTTTCTAGTTGTTCCCCTCTGACACCGGGCTTGGCGGCTTCTATAAGCATATCCATAACTTGCCTAAGACGATGACCGCCATCGGCAATTATTTTTACTTCTGATTGAGTTTTAATTGTAACCATATCGTTTATATATACAAAACAGTCTAATTAAATTTATTGATTTCTTTTTTAATATCTTGGTAAACTTTATCAATGGACTGATCGCCGTTAATAGCTATCAGTCTATTTTGTTTCTTATAATAATTAATCACAGGAACTACATTCTTCTTAAAGAAAGCAAAACGTCTCACAACCGCCGCTTCAGTGTCATCGGTTCTCAGAACTAACTTGCCTCCACATTTAGGACATTTTGTTAAATCAGGTGTAAGAACGAGAGAATATTCTGTCTGACACTTAGAACAAAGACGCCTATTGAGAATTCTTTTTTGAGCCTCCTTGAGATTAACATTCAAATAAATAAATACCCGCTTGTCTCTTTCTAAAAAAGAGAATACTTCATCCATTCTTTTAGCTTCGTTGATTTCTCTGGGGGCGCCTTCAAAAATAACGCCGTGAGTAGGAGGAAGCTCAGCCACTTTTCTAAACCAAGAATAAAAAACAAGCCAAGAAGGTGCTAAGTAGCCACTCTCTATAATTTTTTTTACTTTCTGTCCCAAGGGTGCTTTTTCTTTGGCCATTTCCCTTAAATCTCCTCCAGTATTGATGTGAAAAAGATGTTTGTCTTTAGCGAGAAGTCGCGCTTGGGTACCCTTACCAGAACCAGATGGTCCAAGAAGAAAAATATTTAAGGATTGTTTGGAACTCATAAAAAATAAATAAAAATTAACACTTAAAAAGGGCTAACTTAACAAAGTATAGCCCATTTTAATCTTAGCGACAAATTACTTCTCTAAATAGAATCGTATTCTCTGAGAGAGATCTGGGCTTCAAAAGCCTTGATAATCTCTACGGCTACGCCAACGACAATCAGTATACCAGCACCACCAATAGTTAAAGTAGTAATTTTGGTAAATCTTTGGACAATAAACGGCAACACAGCCATCAGCCCTAAGAAGACTGCGCCAAAAAGAGTAATTCTAGTTGAAGTTTTATTAAGGAAATCTTCGGTAATTTTTCCCGGACGATAGCCAGGAATAAAACCACCATTTTTCTGTAAGTTATCGGAAATAGTTTTAGGTTCAAAGGTAATCGCAGTGTAGAAGTAAGTGAATAAGACAACCATGACAAAATAAGTCACCACATAGGCCCAATTGGTAGCGCTAGGATTTAAGACAGTAGTCAGGAAGTGGGAAACTTTTAAAACAGTGACATTATTTTTAATAGTCGAAAGAAGTGAGCCAATCAAACTAGGAAACATCAGGATAGAGCTGGCGAAGATTATAGGAATCATACCAGTTTGGTTTACTTTCATGGGCAAATAAGTGGAAGCACCACCATAGACCTTGGTCCCCCTCACTCTTTTAGCATAAGAAACAGGAATCTTTCTTTCAGCCTCGGTAACATAGATGACACCCAGGATGACCAAGAAGGCCATAAGGAAAGTAATAATGATATTCAAC
>DAONFR010000039.1:0-3473 GCA_035403725.1 Minisyncoccota bacterium
CTTTATGTCGTCAGAGAGGAAAAGCTAGGTAAACAGGCAGGCCGACGAGCGAAAACTTTAGCTGGTTTAACAAATATTTTGGCAGAAATATTCTTGGACATAGTAGTGGTTATAATCTGTCTCAGAACTTTTGGAGTGAATTTAATTCCGATTGTAGCTGGTGCCGGTGTCTTCGGATTGGCCATTAGTTTTGGCACTCAAAATTTAGTAAAAGATTTAATAGCTGGTCTTTTTATCTTAATAGAAAACCAATACAGCTTAGGCGACATGGTTAAGATAGGCGACTACCAGGGCCGAGTTTTAAAACTAACGATGCGCTCAACTATTTTAAAAGATGCTGCTGGCCAAATTATTTATATTCCTAATGGTGGCATAACCCAAATAATTAATTTGTCTCAGGCTGGTACTCCAGAAATAAAAAATATGCAAAATGAAGCAGATAAAGAAAATCCAGAAACCAAAAATTAGGTTAAGTAAACCACTACCTTGGTATAAAACTAAAAAAGCCAGCCGGCCAATAATTGGTTTGGCTCCTATGGCGGGTGTTTCCGATGAACCCTTTAGAATAATGGTGGCCAAGTATGGTGAGCCAGATTTTGTTTTTACGGAGTTTATTTGGCCAGAGGCTCTTTTGTCTATGTCAGAAGAAGCGCTAAAAAATATTGTTTATTCGGAGAGTGAAAGGCCTATTATAGTTCAAATTGTTGGTAGCGATCCGGGGTTATTTTATAAAATTACTCCTATTTTATGTGAATTAGGTTTCGATGGCATAGATATTAATATGGGTTGTCCTGATAAACATATTTTAGCTAGAGGTGGTGGAGCCGCTCTAATAAAAACCCCTTTACTTGCAAAACAATTGGTGGAGGTAGTGAGACAAAGTGTTTATGATTGGGCTGAGGGTAAATCTTTGCAAAGTTATGGTTACACCACCAAGGAAATAAATTTTTGGAAAACCTATAAAAAGAAATTACATTTAAAGCAATCAGTATCACGACGACTTATTCCTGTTTCCCTAAAAACAAGAATTGGTTATACCGCCATTGATTTAAAATGGCTTAAGTTTGTGATTAACAAAATAAAACCAGAGGTGGTTTCCTTACACGTGAGGACTTTTAAAGAAAACAGACGGGGCGAGGGACATTGGGAAATTATGGAAAAAATGGCCCCCTTGGCTAAAAAAAATAAAGTGGTTCTTTTAGGGAATGGAGGCATTACAAGCTACGACGAAGCGATTGCTAAAATAAAAAAATACCAATTAGGCGGTATCATGGTAGCTCAAGGGGCTTTAGGAAATCCTTGGCTATTTAAAAATAGTCATCCTACGTCTGTGAATAAATTAAAAATTGCTTTGGAACAAGCTAAGATTTATAAGAAGATGTATGGGGAGAAAAAGTTCTTTACCCTACGGAAGCATCTTTTATGGTATACTAATGGGCTAAGTAATTCTAAGGAACTTCGGAGACAGCTTGGACAGGTGAATACCTATAAGGAATGTCAGACAATCATCAACCAATATCTAAACAAAGCTAAAAACGTAAAGTAATTTTCAGCAGCTTGGATTTTGTTTTGTATTTTACACTTTGTGAACTTTATAACTTTAAGAACTTGATAAACTTATTCGCCTATGTATTCTTTTGTTGCAAGAAAAGTGGGGCTAGCTCTAGGTAGTGGCAGTGCGCGTGGCTTAGCTCACATTGGAGTTATTAAGGTTTTGGTAGAGAATAATATTCCTATTGATTATATTGCTGGCTGTAGTATGGGGTCTGTTGTAGGGGCTATCTATGCAGCCAAAAAGGATATCACTTATGTTGAGAATTTAGTCTATAGCCTAGACAGGAAGCAAGCTCTCGGATTATTAGATGTTGCGCCTCGGCAAGGTTTTATCAAAGGAGAGAAAATAGAAAAATATTTGTCAGACGTTATTGGCACAGACAATTTTTATGATTTAAAAATTCCCTTTGCCGCTGTGGCCACCGACCTAAGAAATGCTCAGCCTGTCGTCTTTAAAGATGGTAGTTTAATTAAAGCTGTCCGTTCTAGTATTTCCATTCCAGTGGCCTTTAAGCCTATGGAGTATGGCGGGAAATTATTAACGGACGGGGGAACTGCTATGCCAGTGCCCTCGCCAGTAGCTCGAGCGATGGGTGCGGGTTTGGTAATCGCAGTTGATTTAAATGCTGATTACGAGTCGGTACATAGCCAGAGTAAGTTTAATGTAGGCGATATGGTAAACGTTACTTTGGACTTAATGTGTGCTAATTTAGCAGCCTATAACGATGGTATGGCCGATATAGTTCTCAAGCCTAAAGTTGGTAAAGTTGGTTGGAACGATATGTTTAAACCGGCAGCGGCTATTGCAGAAGGCGAAAGAGTTATGAGAGAGGCGTTGCCTCAAGTGGAGAAATTTTTACATAACAGTCTTTGGATTTAATATGCTTATTGATGAAGTTAAAATAACGGTTAAAGCTGGTAATGGTGGGGATGGCAAAGTAGCTTTTAATAGTAATGCCATGACCTTGGGTCCCACTGGGGCCAGCGGTGGTAATGGCGGCAATGTTTACGTTGTCGGAGTTTCTGATATGAGTGTTTTAGAAAGACTGCGTTTTACCAAAGTTATTAAGGCTCAAAATGGTGGTAATGGACAAGAGCAGTTTAGGGACGGTCGAACAGGAGAGGATACTTTTATATTAGTACCGGCAGGAACAGTGGTGACGAATCTTTCCACTAAAGCTGTCTATGATATTTTAAGGGTTGATGACAAAGTTATGATTGCCAAGGGCGGGCATGGTGGTAAGGGTAATTTTCTCTTTAGGTCTTCTAGAAATACCTCTCCTACTCAGTTTCAAAAAGGATTACCAGGAGAAGCAGCTAATTTCCATTTAGAGTTGAAATTAATTGCTGATATTGGTATGATCGGTTTACCTAGCACTGGTAAATCCAGCCTTCTTAATAATTTAACCAAAGCTAATGCAAAAGTAGCTAATTATCCTTTTACAACTTTAGAACCAAACTTAGGAGTTTTTTATACGACAGATAAACGGCCTATCGTTATTGCTGATATTCCTGGGCTGATAGAAGGGGCTTCTCAGGGAAAAGGATTAGGTGATAAATTCCTTCGTCATATTGAAAGGACAAGGGTCTTATGGCACCTTTTAAGCCTGGAGTCAGAGAATATGATAGATGATTACGTCAAAATAAAGAAAGAAATAGTAGCTTATAATAAAATATTAGAAGAGAAACCAGAGATAATAATTTTTACAAAAATTGATTACCAATCCAAAGAGAACGACAAGAAACTTAAGGAAGCGACAGCTTATTTTAAGAAATTGGGGATGCAGACAATTGCTATCTCTAACTTAACAGAAGAGGGCATTGATGTGCTCAAAAAAGAAGTATTAGAAAAACTAAAATAGTTTTGACAAAATAAGGATTATCCTCTATATTGACCTTACAAAATTGGAATTTGGAAT
>DAONFR010000040.1:0-3378 GCA_035403725.1 Minisyncoccota bacterium
ATAAGCTTGGATATTAATCAAATCGTCCGGAGTGGGTAATAGCCCGTTCATAGCATCAATATCCACAATCATATTTTTCCTTTGGTCTACTAACGAATTATAGGTCTTAAGAAAAGATTGATCTAATAATGTTTGGGTTCTGATGCTTTCCACTCTATCAGCGAGCTTATTAATATCTTCAGACACAAAAAAAACAACTAAGGCACAAGCTATTAGAATCAAGGAACCTATACTAACTATTCTTATTATTTTTTTCTTATATTCATCATTCATGCAATTGTTTTTTAGACCTCTCCTAGGATATAATATGTTTAGCTCTTCCTTTATTATAATGGCTATTATTTTTTTTATCAACCTATGAGCGAAGCCCCATTGCTTAATGCTCTAAATATTATCTTAGGAGAGAAACGTTTAAAACTTTTAACGTGGGTAATTAATGAAGGTTTAAGCCTTAATGATTGTTGGCTTAATCTAGCCGAGCTCACCAAAGAGGATGATATTGAAGCTAAGAAAGCCCATTTTTCTATTGACCAAGAATACGCCAAATTAGAGGAGAGGAACATCCGCTTAGTTACACGTAATGACGCAGAATATCCCTCTTATTTAAATGAAATACCTTTCCCACCATTAGGACTCTACCTTCAAGGATTACCATTGCCGTCAAATTTTAATTTAAACTTAGCTATAGTCGGCACTAGAAAACTATCTGCCTATGGTGAATCTATTATTAAAAAATTTGTTCCTGACCTCGTAAGAAATCATATTAATATCATAAGCGGTTTAGCCTTAGGGGCTGATTCGTGCGCGCATAGAGAAACTTTAAAAACCGCTGGTTACACTATAGCCGTGCTCGGTTCTGGTTTGAATTGTATTGCACCCCTCACTAATATATCTCTAGCTAAACAAGTTAGTGCTCAAGGCACGCTTGTGTCAGAATTTCCTTTAGAGACGCCACCCTTAGCTCACCACTTTCCGCTAAGGAATAGAATTATTAGCGGTTTAAGCCGTGCTGTTTTAGTAATTGAGGCCCCGTTAAAAAGTGGTTCGCTTATCACTGCCAAATATGGCCTAGATCAAAATAGGGATATTTTGGCTGTGCCAGGTTCTGTTTTTGATATCAACGCTACCGGCACTAATAATCTAATTTCTCGAGGCGCTAAATTAATAAGTAAAGTTGAAGATGTTCTGGAAGTCTTTGGTATAGATAATTCTCAACCTCTATCCAATTATTCTGACTTAAAATTATCTTCCGACGAAAAAGTCGTTTTGGAGATAATTAGAAGCAACGATTCCTGTCATGTTGACAAAATAGCAGCTCTCGCTAAACTAAGGCCAGCTTGTGTTTTAGCTGCCACCACCTTATTAGAGCTAAAAGGCTTGATAAGTGGTAATGGTAATGGCTATTTCCATTTAAATACACGCTAGGCTCTATTTTTACTAAAAGATTTTACTAAAAGAAAAACTTTATGGAGAAAACCCTTATTATTGTAGAATCCCCTACTAAGGCCAAAACTATAGAATCCTTTTTAAACAAACAGAAGAAAGCTTTTACTGTCGTCGCTTCTAAGGGTCATGTTAGGGATTTGCCCAAAAGCAAATTAGGAGTCGATGTTGAAAATAATTTTGTCCCTCAATACATTATTCCTACTAAAGCAAAAAAGACAGTTACTGAATTAAAAAAATTAGCCGCCCAATCTCCTCGTATTATTCTAGCTACTGATGAGGATCGTGAAGGTGAAGCCATTGCTTGGCATATTAAATATATTTTAGATAACGATACAGCCGTCAAAAAGGAACATCCCCAAATCGAAAGAATTACGTTCCACGAAATTACCGCTCCTGCTATTGAAGCTGCTTTAAATAGCCCCAGGGATATTAACCTCCATCTAGTAGATGCCCAACAGGCTCGCAGGGTTTTAGACCGTTTAGTAGGCTACAATCTATCTCCCTTTCTTTGGAAAAAAATCATGAAAGGTCTCTCCGCTGGTAGAGTGCAATCTGCAGCTTTAAAAATTATTGTCGATAGAGAAAGGGAAATCAAGGCCTTTGAAATAAAACCTTATTATTTGGTATTAGGAAATTTTGTTGCCAAAAAACTTTATCCTTTCAATGGTGACCTCAGCAAGATTAATGCCACCAAAGTTACCCGTGATACTTTCAAAAATATTAACGAAGCCAATAAAGTAGCTACCGAAGTAAAAACAGGCTTAGCCAAAATCACTAGTCTCAAGTCCTCTCAGATAAGTCGACACCCCTACCCCCCATTCACTACCTCAACCTTACAGCAAGGCGCTTGGAATAAACTGCATTTTTCTGCCAAAAAAACTATGAGCTTAGCGCAAGAATTATACGAAGGTATTTCCTTCAACGGAAAACTCACTGGTCTTATTACTTATATGCGTACTGACTCTTTGAATATTTCCCATCTCGCCATAGAAGCAGCCGAAGATTATCTGGTAAAAGCTTATGGAGTCGCTTATTCCATAAAGGGTGGACGATTTTATAAAAATAAAGCTAAGTTGGCCCAAGAAGCTCATGAAGCTATTCGACCAACCAATCCTCAATTAACACCCGTAGACCTCAAAACTTTTCTTTCCCCTGACCAGTATAAACTCTATGCTCTTATCTGGAATCGTTTTCTTATGTCCCAAATGCCCGATGCTACTTATACCAATGTGGCCCTCGAAATAACTGTCACTAATAGCAATAAATTTGTTTTTAACAGTACTCTGAAACATTTAGATTTTGATGGACATTTAAAAATAGAAAATAACACCACTGAAGAAGGGAATGTTTTGCCCACTGATTGGACTAATATCTTTAAAGTTCAATCAACTTTAGATGTAAAGGAAATCGAAGTCAGCGAGCATCAAACAGAACCCCCTGCTAGATATAATGAAGCCTCGCTTATCAAAACCCTTGAAGAATACGGTATTGGTCGTCCTTCCACTTATGCTCCCATTATCTCCACTCTTGAAAACCGTTATTATATGGAAAAAGATAATCGGGCTTTTGTCCCCACCCCTTTAGGTATTCAAGTTTGTGAAATGTTGGAGACCAATTTCCCACAAATCGTAGATTTCAATTTTACCGCTACTATTGAAAATAATTTTGACGATATTGCCGAAAATAAAATTGATTGGATAAAAGTCATCAGAGATTTTTACGGACCATTCAAAGCCAATCTAGATGAAAAATATAATAGCGTAGTGAAGATTGATACTACGGAAAAAACTGATGAAGTCTGTGAAAAATGCGGCTCCCCTATGATTATTCGTACTGGTCGCTTTGGTAAATTTTTAGCTTGTTCTAATTTTCCTAAATGCAAGAACACTAAAACTCTCAAACAGAATCAACTCAACATTAAATGCCCTAAGT
>DAONFR010000041.1:0-3336 GCA_035403725.1 Minisyncoccota bacterium
GTTCTGATAATGGGGCTAAATGATGGTTTAAAAAAGCGGTTAAATAAATTTGGAAGATATCTTTTAAAGGAACGATATTATGATATTTCAAGTTTAAAATAAGCGCTTGCACCAATGGGTCTTGCCAATCAAAAAGGCAAGCAATAGCTTTTAGGGAAGATTTATTATGAGTAGAGCACTGAAACCGTCCGTAGGGTAATCGCCTATGGCAGCTAGGACAATAAAAACTAAAATTAAGTACCAGTTTTTTTGCACAATCAGGGCACAAAGGAATTTTGCTGTCTAAAAAACAATGACACCCCAAACATTGGTTTGGCAAAAGGAGGTTTAAACATTTTTGAAAGAGAGCCATTGTTTGCAATATTTGTTAAACCTTATTAAAATGAATAGGATATTTGTAGAGTCATTCTGTTTCTCGGATTATTATAACATTTGAATGTCATTCTTTAATAAAATTTTGTCGCCTAATCATTACGTCGGTATCGATATCGGTACTACTAGTATTAAAGTAGCCGAAATTATTAAAACTGATGGTAGTCTTTATTTGCGTTCTTACGGCATCTTAGAAAATTATGCCCACTTAGAAAGATTAAATGAATCAATTCAAACCAGTAACTTTAAATTAGTAGAAGAGCCGACAGCTCAATTGATTTCTACTTTGCTTCAGAAAACAAATATGCAGCCAGATTATGTGAGTATGTCTGTGCCGGCTTTTGAATCCTTCGTTTCTCTGGTTAATTTACCAAAGATGCCTGACAAGGAAATTGGTCAAGCCCTAGCTTACCAAGCCAAACAATACATACCATTACCTTTAGCTGACACTATGCTGGAGTGGGTAAATGTTGGTTCAGATGATAAGGGTTTGCAGATTCTCTTAATAGCGGTTCCGAAAGAAGAAGTTGCTCGCCTAGTAAAAACTGCTCAATTGGCAAAATTAAATTTGAATACTATTGAATTGGAAAGCATTAGCTCTGCGAGAATTTTCTCTACGGTAGTAAAAGAGCCCTACATGGTGATTGATGTAGGTGGGAGATTAACCTCCTTTTCTGTAATAGAAAACGGTAAGTTGAAATTTGTAGAAAATATGGACTTGGGTGGAGGCGATTTAACCCAAGTTATCTCAACAGGAATGAACATAGACCCTTTTAGGGCAGAGGAGCTCAAAAGAACTTATGGCATTATGAATGCCGAAGGTGATGGGAATGGTGTGTCCAGTCTTATGTTACCTATTCTAGGGAATATAGTTGCCCAATCCATCAAAACAAAGAAATTATACGAGAGCAACCATAATATAGTTATCAATACTATTGTTTTGACTGGTGGGTCAGCTAATCTGCCAGGTATCATTGCCTATTTCGAGAAGGAAATGCAGTGTAAAATCATAAAAGGTAATCCTTTCGAAATGGGGGTAATAAAATACGAAAGTAAACTTGAGCCCATAGTTAAAGATATTGGTTCTAGCTTGTCTATTGCTTGTGGGCTATCTATGATGAAGTTGCTCTAATATATTGAGCGTTGTTTTTTGCTTGATTTTGATTGTTTGTTTAGAGTATAATAGAGTATAGAATTATATTAATTTTTATATGGATATCACTAGTGTCAAAAGAGATGTGAGCTATACCCTAAGTCACAAAGACACCAAAAGCACTTGGCCGAGTGGTTTAGTGGCACTGAGTGTCATTGTTTTAGTCTTGGCGACAGTGGTAACCATAGGTTTGAAAACTTGGAATAGTATTCAAGAAAAAAAATTAGTAACCCTTAAGCAAGCAAATGAACAGCTGAAGAATTCTTTTTCTGGCAGCGAAACTGATATTATTACAACCGAGAAAACATTGAACAATATTACCAGTATCTTAAAAGAGCATTCCAATACTTCAAAGCTAATGACCTTAATAGAGACAAACACCAATCCTGCTGTGTATTTTACTTCACTAAGCTGGGATCCCGATACTTTAATTTTAACTCTAAATGGTACAGCTGGAAGCTATGCTGCAGTCTCCCAGCAAGTGCTTAATTTTCAACAGGCTCTTACCAGTGATAATGGACAGCTAGCTTTTGATAAGGTAACCCTGAAAGGGGCTAAAGCTGTTAGTACGGGGAGTTATGATTTTAATTTAGAAATTAGCGTAAATAAAACAGCTCTTAACTTTTAATACCTATGCGTGAGAATACAAAACAAACCTTAGCTGTTACCATTATCACGTTATGTTTGGCTGTGTCGGTTTTTCTGTTCTTGAGGGTTATCTCTCCTGAACGTGACCAGCTCAAAGAAACAATGAGTGATATGAAATCAGCTGAGGCAGATAAAAGCGAATTAGAAAAATATAAAGTTTTGGCAGAAAAACTAGCCAGTGAATCGGCTCAGATGGAAACTCAGATTAGTGATATTAAGGCTGTTTTGCCGTCTTCACCAGAAACAGCAGAAATTTTAGCTACTTTAGATGTCTTAGCCAAACAAAATGGCTTGGTCTTAGATAAAATTGATTTTACTTTCGGTAATGCCGAACGACAAAATAGCAGCCAGACAACCACTGACCTACCTGCATTGATTAATGCTCAACTGACATTAAGAGGAAACTATTTAAATTTTAAAACTTTTTTACAAGAAGTTGAAAAAGAAAAACGTTTGTTAAATCTGTTTGGTTTGGTTATTAATAATAAGACAGTGGCTGCAACCAGTATTGTTGTGACTAACAATAAGCCTAAAGTAGTAACTAATGGCAGTCCATCAACGGTTTTAGAGTATCAAGTTAGTTTAACCGCTTACTATCAATTATAGAATTATGAGTATCAATATTAATTCTGCTCCAACAAGAAAAAATAGTTTATGGCTTTGGATTATTGTCTTAGCCTTACTTGTTGGTGGGGGCATGTTCTTTTTTCTTAAACCAGCGGTTAATCCTGAGATAGTGGCTACTAACGACATTCAAAAATTATTACCGAAAGGAACGGAAATTATTACAGACATTGATTTGAATGCAAAAATAAATGGTATTTTTAATGAATATCCATTTTTAAGCCAGTTAGTTAGCCATTTAGATGGCAATCAATTCGCAAATAGCACGAAAGGAAAAGCAAATCCTTTCGCTAAGTAGCACTCTGCTTTTGTAATGGATCTTAATTTTTTAAAATTTCTTGTTGAACAGAAACTAATCGTGGCTGATAAAGCTTCTCTTTTAGAGAATGAAATTGCTACGAGTAGTAAGAATATTGAGGAGATACTTTTATCCCAAAAGATTCTCAATGAAAATGAACTAGCTATATTAAAGGGTAAATATTTTGGCTTACCAGTAAAAGCTTTCGCTCCTCAGGACACTATTCCTCAAGATATTCTGG
>DAONFR010000042.1:0-3318 GCA_035403725.1 Minisyncoccota bacterium
CAAAAAAAACATATTATTTTACAAATTTTAAAAGGCTATTTTGAAATTGAATGGGACTATCCAGGAAACTGAAATGCCCCCCGGGAACGATTTCTAGTTGAGAACCTTTAATCAGGTTATTCATTCTTTTAGCATAATCCACTGGGGTGGTTTTATCCCTATCCCCCCAGAAAATTAAAGTCGGTTTATCAATTTGCTCCATGTCAGAAGATAAATCTTCTCTGACTATTTTAATATACGAGCTTGTTAGTTGTGGAGTCGCTAAATAATCGCCTGCTCCCATAAGATTGTAAAGTTTAGGTTTGAGAGACTTTAAGCCTGGAATTTTAAAAACTGGTTTGAGTATTTTAGCAATACTGCCTTTGATTTTTTTAGCCAAACTGGTGTCTATAAAGCCAGCACTATCTACTAAAACTACTTTGGACACCAATTCTGGGTCTTGAGCGGCCAGTTTGATAGAAATTCTTCCTCCAAAAGAATGTCCAACCAAAATTACCGGCGTGAGATCAAATTTCAAGATGAACTTTTTGACAATGTCTGCATACTCACTCACTCCAAATGTCTCTTCAGGATATTCAGAATAACCAAAGCCGGGAAGGTCTAAAGCATATAGGCTAAAACCAGCTCCCGCCAAAGTCAACATTGCCTTCTCCCAAAGTAAGCTTTCACTTCGCCAACCGTGAAGGAAAAGGATAGATTTCTTTCCTTTCTCGCCTGCGAAATAATAGCTTAAAAGGATATTGTCTATAACTGTATTTATTTTTATCATAGATGGCGACATTATACCATAAAAAGTGTCTTTTTGGACCTCAAGCAGCCAAAAAGCTGCCCTTACAGGCAGCTCTTATAGAAGTTTAAGCCAGCTTAAAATTAACGACCAGAAGCGAACAGCGATAAAAGGCCCCAGAAAATAGAGCTCGCAATAGTAGCAGCCCAAAAGAATAAGGACAAATAGAAACAACCGACTACAGTGAGAACTATAAATCCAGCCTTTTTCCAGTTATTCTGACGTTTTTTGAAAGCCTCTAAATCGGTATAATGTCCAATTTCCCAAGCCCATTCATTACCCTTGGCTCCTAAAAGGATAGCCATTGGTAACCATAAGTACGGTAAAAATGCCAATAAACCCAACCAGACATTGTTGCCGATAGCCCAAATCCAGGACAGTAAAAAGGCGCCCCAATTCCAACGTTTTATTTCATCAGGCACGCCATGGCAATGACACTTGCCTTCATGCTTTTCATTTTTCTCGTCATCATCACACTCGCAGCCACATTTGCACTCATGTTTATGCTCATCGTGTTCGTGCTCGTCTTTTTCTTCGTTTTCCTTCTCTTCTTTCTTGTTTAATTCATCCATAAAATAAATAAATTATTGTTGACAGCCCCAATTATATCACAAACTTATCAATAAGAATAACTCAAAAACTGTTACGAGCATATATTCATAACAGTTTTAATTTTAGACAACAGTTTATTCTTTCTTTTTGTCTAATTTATCCAAGTGAAGAAGCTTGACTCCAAAATAGACTACGAGAGCGACCACTACGAAATCAATAATCACACTAATAAGGTCACCGTACATTACTTTGGCCGAGCCTATGGGAAAAGAAGCAGTCTGTAGTCCTGCGGCTTTGCCTAAGATTAATCCCAAAACAGGATTAATAATATCTGTGACCAGAGCAGAAACTACTTTGGATACCGCTCCGCCTAAAATAAAGCCAACAGCCAAACCGATAACCCCCTGCTCTCTTATAAAATCAATAAAGCCTTTCATAATAATTGTTTTAAAGTATTAATTAAGTCCGTCGTTAAATTTTACTTTAATGTGGCTGCCATCACAATATGGTTTGTTATGCGATTTGCCACATCGACACAAAGTTACTCGATTACGTGATTCATAATTTTCACCACGAGCAGATTCCACCTTAATACCACCTTTAACCCATAAGGGTCCGCTCACTTTGGCTTCGGGATCTTCCACTAAACTAATAGATGGTTCAAATTTTGGTTCTATCGGTTGACCCGTTTCTTTATCTATGGCCACCAATCTTCCAGAAGGACAATTGCCGCACTCCTCTATGGCTAATTTTTTAGCCTCGGGATCACCTGAGAATTCTTGTGTTAATGCCCAAGCGCCTTCTTCCCGATCACAAAATCTTGCGCTAGCGCAAAGTTCTCTTACATCTTTCAAATCTAGACCTGGACCTTCTATGGTTTGGGCTAATTCGTTATAAGGTTTAGTACTGGCAGTTTCTGTGCCATCAAAATGAACGCTTGCATGCGAACCATCGCAATAAGGTTTATGTTTTGATTGTCCACAACGGCATAAAGAATAATTTTCTTGTTGGGGATACTTTTCGCCTTTTTCCCATTTGTAAGAGCAACCTTTTTCATCAGTTAAGATAGTCTCTTTATCCAAAGGGATATTTCCCGAAACAACATAAGGACCATCCTTGGTAATTTTTATCTTTCTTTGAGTATTTAAATCTTTATCCATGAAAATCTAAAATATAATAATAATCTATTTCCTAAAACAAAAACTGTCTTGACAACAAACAACCACACTTTAAAAGTGCGGTTGTTAGAATCTATTTTTTATTTGAACGAGTGCTAGTAGAATTAAGCCCTGTACAACGCCAATTAATTTCAGCAGTTTTATTTACTATGTCCACGACACAGGCTGGATTACAACCTTTATGAGCTGTGGTAGGTTTAAAATCAATCCACCAATAACCGCCTTCGTTACAAAAATGCTGTTCAAGCAGTTTGCCTTCTTTTAAACAAGCGCTAGTGGAAACAGAAGCAATAGCCAAAGCGTCTTTGTAGCTCATTTTTACATCCGTGCCTGTTTTAGCACAATATTCATCTTCGGGTTTAACAGCTACAGCTTGGCAAGTCGCATTTACACATTGGCAAGTTTTATTCGAGAATACGTCTTCCTTAGGGCAATTAATTACCTGACCGGCTACTTTCCGAATACATCTTTCTCCACATTTGCCGCAATCAGAAGCTACAGTACAAGCAGTACTTATAGTTGTCGTAGAACGAGAAGTCACAGGAGTCTTAACAACATTTAAAATAAAGATTTGGTTAGCAGTAAAACTACTTTTAGTAGCTTGAGAACGAATGCCTTTTATTTGTAGTCTTTGATTAACAGCTAGATCAGCAAAGACACCTGCTACACGTACTCCATCTGTCCCCTTTTTAAAAATCTTAACTGTCGCAGGAACGTTTATAAGATAAGTTTGGTTCTGCACTTTATTGCGACCAAAAATTCTGTTAAACAAACGATGAACAGAAAATCCAGTCGGTTCTA
>DAONFR010000043.1:0-3278 GCA_035403725.1 Minisyncoccota bacterium
CTCTTATAAAGAATATCTCTACTGAACGTATTCGCGATGAGTTCTGCAAGATAGTTATGACACCGAAAGCTAAATGGGGAATACAGGCGCTTTCTGAAACGGGCCTTCTAAAATTCTTTTTACCAGAATTAGAAGAAGGGATTGGGGTCACTCAAAACAAACATCATATTTATACAGTTTGGGAACACAATCTTAATTCCCTAGATTATGCTGTTTCTCAAGATTATTCTTTAGAGATAAGATTGGCTGCCCTTTTTCATGACATTGGCAAACCTCGTCGTAAGGGCGGCGAAGGAAAAGAAGCCACTTTCTATAACCATGAAATAGAAAGTGCCCATATGCTCAAGGTTATAGCTAATCGTCTACATTTCAGTAACAGTCTCTTTGATAAAATTTATACCCTCGTGCGTTATCACGGTTTTCTTTATGAAGTTGATATCACTACCGATGCTTCCCTACGTCGTCTTTTGGTCAAGGTGGGCAGAGAAAATATAGAAGACTTAGCCAAGGTGAGAGAGTCGGATAGAATTGGCTCTGGTTGTGCTAAAGCCAATCCCTTTAAATTGAGACATTTTCTGTTCAGGATAGAAAAAATTCTTAAGGAATTAGACGGTCAAAATCCTAATCTCAAAATGCTTAAAATCAATGGCAATGATTTAATGAAAGAAGGAATAAAAGCTGGTCCAAGATTAGGCTATATTTTAGGTATTCTTTTAGAGAGTGTCATAGAAAATCCGGAATCTAATCAAAAAGAAAAACTCCTGATTATGGCACAGGAGCTTAACAAGAAAAATGATAGCGACCTATTAACTTCTTCAGAAAAGGCTAAAGAAATTTATAGAGACACTTTAGACGAATCAGAGAACGAAATAAAAAAGAAATATTACGTTTCTGATAACAACTCTAATCCCCATATTTAGTTTGCCAAAAACAATTCAATCAGATAGTATGGGGGGTATCAATGACCAATGTCTAATTTCTAATGTCTAAACAGAATCCAAAGGAAACCTAAATTAAATTCTTTGGCTGCTGTTTAGACTTTAGACATTGGAAATTGGATATTGATTGCCCCTGGGTGTAGTGCAGTAGTTAACACGCGGCGTTCGGGACGCCGAGATCGTGGGCGCGCATCCCACCACCCAGACTAAGTTTTATTTTTCGTTAAAATAGCCATTAGCATTCATTCTATCTAGAGCTTCAGAAGCTCTATCTTCGGCTCCACTAACTAGCTGTTGTCTTTCTTCCTCAGTTACGTTGCTAATGTACCCATTGGCCACTTTGTTGGCGTAAAGGATAATTTTTTCATCATCTAACCAGCTACCTATAAGTTCATCAAGCAACTTTATTTTATCGTTGGTTTTCATAGTGGGCCAGTCTCTATCCATCCAGGGATACGTTAACTTCTTCTCAGGGGTGTTTAGTGATTGTGCGAAGGCAAAAATAGAATCAAAAGTCACTTCCCAAGGGTTTTCGCCACGAGCTCTCATTTTTTGTTCTACAAGATTGGCAGTATCGGCAATTCTGGCCATGTGTCCTCCTTCGTTGGAATTCAAAATATCTTGAGGGTTTTCTGGAGACATATTTATTTTAATATTTTTTTAACCGCTTCATTAAATTTAGCTCCGCGGTCAAATTCATTTTTAAATTTTTCAAAACTAGAACCAGCTGGTGAAAATAAAATAACATTATTTTCTTTTCGCAAACGAGGTAGAGTACCTTTCAAACAATCTTCCAGAGACTCTAATACCAGATAGCTGGAACTGTATTTTAATCCATACAATAAATCTATTAATTTCTTAGTGCCAGAACCATTAAGCAGAATAAGATTATTGGGCGGAATTTTGCTTTTAATGCTTTTAGCTAATTCTCTATAATCCAAATTTTTATCGGTGCCACCAGTTAAAAGAATTAAATTAGTTTTTGGTTGAGAAAATCTTTTTAAGGCTGCCACAGTCGCATCAGGAGAGGTGCCTGCTCCATCATTAATAACAGTGAGCCCCTTCTTCTTGTAAACAATTTCTTGACGCAAGCTAATCTGAGGTAAATCTTTTATCGCTGATTTTATGACAGCCCAAGATAATCCATATAAGTAGCTAGCTAGTGCTGCTTCCATGAGATTCATTAAATTGTGTTCGCCCCAACTAGTGCGGAATTCTTTTATGTTGGAGATGGTGACAATTTTTGATTCTTCTTTAAAATATAAATTATTGCCAGAGGTATACAGACCGCTCAAGCCTTTGGGTAATTTTTTAGTAGACACAAAATATAGATGGCTTTGAGGTTTTAGTTTGAGGAAAAATTTTGTCCAAACATTATCTCTATTTAATATAAGATAGTCATTTTTGTTTTGGCTTTTGAAAACATTTGCCTTAGAAGTAGCATAAGCTTCCATGCTGCCATAGCGATTCAAGTGGTCTGGATATAAATTAGTGATCACAGCCACTTTGGGTCCATTTTCTTTCACCAGCTCTAATTGCCAAGCGCCTAATTCCAAGACTACTGGTTGGTCTTTTTTTAAAGTATCCAAGAAAGAAAGCATCGGCACATCCGAAGAATTGCCACCCACAATAGTTGCGGGATAACTTTTTTTTAGAATATGTCCTATCCAATTAACAGTAGTTGTTTTCCCACGGGTACCAGTCACTACAATGGTAGGATTGTTATTAAATTGAAAAAATAGAGAGGCTTCATTTACTATTTGCCTTTTGGCCTGGCGTGAAGCTTCAAGATAAGGGCTTTCCAGTGGCATGCCGGGATTGGCAACAATAAGTTCATTGTTTTTGAAGTCGGGTAGCAAATGCTTGCCTAAAGTATATTTTACTTTTTGCTCATAAGTCTTAATCCGTTTTAAAGAAGTCTTGAGCTCGGATTCAGTCTTTAAATCAGTTACAGTCACTGTCGCTCCGTGCTTTAAAAGCCAATTAGTTGCAGCTAGCCCACCGCCAAGAACACCTAAACCGGCCACCAGAACCTTCTTGCCTTTAAACAGCTTGTTTATTTCGTTTGTTTTGGAAGTAGTCATTTAGATAGAAGTTAACATTTCTTGATCCCCCCATTTTAATCTGTTTTTGCCATTTTTGCCATTTTTGTTTTTTATTTAGTTGACGGTTGTCTTCTAAATGTTAGAATAGAATAATGTTATTTTATAAAAACATGAATATCTTTAAAAAGTTACATTGGGTGCGATTAATTATTTTCACAGTCCTTCTCGCAATAACTACTACGACTGTTGTGGCTGCCACCGAAGATGACAAACTTAAATTTACAGTTAACTCGCC
>DAONFR010000044.1:0-3274 GCA_035403725.1 Minisyncoccota bacterium
AGAGTCTCCGACGTTACCGAGGGTTTTAAAAATTCGGCTGATATTTTCCCACCAAGCTCCAATTTCTCCTCCAAAAATACTTAAAACATTAGAAGCGGTAGCGGTAGTTCCGGATGCTGCTAAGCTAGCTTTACCGCTAATTAAATTAGTTACCTGGTTTTGAACTGTATTTTGGGTTAATAGTTTAGAAAAGGGAGCAACATTTTCTACTATAATAGGTACTGTTAAATAAATGAGACCGGCTAAGGAAAGGATGATTAAGGAATAAACAATTGTAGTAGCTATGATACGGGGAAATTTATGATTAATCAGTTTATTGATGGGGCGCTCAAATATCATCGCTAAAATGATGGAAAAGAGGATAACAAAAATTAGCCATTTAAAATACCATACTCCAACCACCAATAAACCTAGCGCTAAAACACGCCATAAGGACCTCCAGGTAATATCTAATTTTAGTTCTTCTGGATTCATATTACCCTTTAAATATACACTAAAAAATACGTGATTACAAGGCAAATCCCTTGCTTTTTAGGTCATTTTTATGTAATATCTGTGAAGTGTGTGGCCCTATCGTCTAGCCTGGTTAGGACATCGCCCTTTCACGGCGGTAACAAGAGTTCAAATCTCTTTGGGGCTACTATAATCTTTATGGAGGTAAAGATTCTAAAATTTCACACTCAGCTCATTAAGGAACTACATCCTTTTCTTTGCTTTTTTATTATATTAAATGAAACAAGAGACTTTTCTCTTGTTTTTTAGTGGACCAAATGTCTAAACGTAAAGCCACATTTTATCGTAATTCCTATTATTATTTATCTAACAAAAGCGTAGATAGAAAAATGCTTTTTAGAGAAGCCTGCGATTACCTTTATTTTCTTTATTTACTTTACTACTTAAACCAATCTAGTTCTATTGAGCTCAGACGTTTAAACCTAAATTTTTCTTATACCAACAATAACCATTTTAAGCGTTTGCCATCCGCCTCTCTGCCCTGTTTAAAAATTGTTGGTTTCTGTCTATTACCTAATAGTTTTTCTTTAGTTGTGAAACAACTACAAACTAATGGCATTTCTGATTTTATGCAACGATTGGGCACCAGCTATAGCTTACATTATAATAAAAAATATTCTCGCTCTGGCCCTATTTTTTGTGGGCCTTTTAAATCCGTATACATCGAAAAAAATGTTTTAAACCAGGCACTGCTATTTATCCATCTCCAGCCTTCAAAACTGTTTATTCATCTCCCCTTTAGAAAGTTATCTTCCCAAGTCAATAATTATAACTGGTCAAGTTTACCATATTACTTAGGCAAAATGGTTTGGTCACCGCTTTTAAACAAAAATAAAAGATTGCATCCTTCTTTGTACACACAAACAATGAAGAATGCAATCTTTAAAAAGAATCCTGTTATATTTAGCTGCTCCAAACATTGCCTAAATGACAATGTTCAAAAGTTTATCTTGAATATAAATAATCTTTTTAATATTTTGCTTATCGAGATATTTATTAATAGTTTCTACTTTCTTGATCAAATCCAGAACTGCGACTTGGGTTAAGCCCAAAGAGGCTTCAATATTTCCCCTAAATTTACCATTAATTTGTACAGCAATAATGGCTGTCTTTTTTTCCATATCTTTCTCTTCCCACTTAGGCCATGGCTCAAGTTCTAAGGGTGTCTTTTTAAGTAACATTGTTTGCCAAATTTCTTCTGTGATATGAGGAGCAAAGGGATTCAGCAATTTGATCAGACTAATCAGGAAACCTTTGTCCAGGTAGGCGTCTGTCTCTAAAAGAGCATTGGTATAAATCATGAGAGAGCTGATAGCGGTATTGAATCTGAATCCCTCTATGTCTTGGGTAACCTTTTTTATAGTTTCAGCTTTAAGTTGGGCAAGTTTATTTTTGGCTTCTTTGGTAACAATAGTTTTAGTTCCTTGAGATTCTGAAATTTTTCGAGAAACCAGCCAGACCTTATCTAGAAAGCGAGTAATACCGGTTAGGCCTTCAGTACTCCAAGGTTTACTATCCTGCAAAGGTCCCATAAACATTTCGTAAATTCTCAAAGCATCGGCACCATAAGCCTTTACCACTTCATCAGGATTAACAACATTGCCCCTAGATTTCGACATTTTTTCATGACCGCTTCCTAATATCATCCCCTGATTGATGAGCTTATAAAACGGTTCCTTATTGGAAACTAGACCCAAATCATACAAAAACTTATGCCAAAAACGAGCATATAATAGATGCAGCACTGCATGTTCTACTCCTCCTATATATAAATGAACTCCGAAATGTTCTGATTTCTTATTCGCTAACCAATATTTTTCCTTCTTAGGGTCTACTAATTGTTTATTATTTTTAGGATCCAGATAACGGAGATAGTACCAACAGGAACCAGCCCATTGCGGCATGGTATTAGTTTCCCTTTTAGCTGGTCCACCACATTTAGGGCATTTTACATTAACCCAAGAATCAATCTTAGCTAAAGGCGACTCTCCTGTGCCCGTAGGTTCATAATGTTTTACTTTGGGTAATTTCAAAGGCAAATCTTTAATAGGTACTGGTTGGATACCGCAGATTGGACAATGAATTAGTGGAATAGGTTCCCCCCAATAACGTTGTCTGGCAAAAACCCAATCCCTCAATTTATAGTGCACAACCTTTTTGCCTGATAAATAATTGCTAATTTTGGCAGCGGCTATATCAGTTGAGAGACCATTAAAAATTCCTGAATTTACTAGCACTCCCGAAGCAGTTAAAGGAGCCTCTAAAGACTGTTGGCTTTGGCCATCTTTGGAAATTACTTGAATAATTGGCAACTCAAATGTCTTAGCAAACTGCCAATCACGGCTATCATGAGCAGGCACACCCATCACTGCCCCTGTCCCGTAAGACATTAGGATATAATCAGCAATCCAAATGGGAACTAATTTTTTACTAGCCGGGTTAATAGCATAGGCTCCAGTGAAAACCCCAGTCTTAGATGCGTTAGTCCCTTGCCTTTCCAAATCAGATTTCTTACGAGCTTGATCTTGATACAAAAGGACCTCTCTTTTATATTCAGCTGTAGTAATTTGATTAATGAGAGGGTTTTCTGGAGAAAGGACTAAGTAAGTGGCTCCATAAATAGTATCTACCCTCGTGGTAAAAACTTTTATTTTTAAATCAGTATTTTCTACTTTAAAGTCTAACTCAGTTCCTTCACTGCGACCGATCCAATTGGTCTGCATAATTTTTATCTTCTCTGGCCAATTTAAAAGCGGTAAAT
>DAONFR010000045.1:0-3254 GCA_035403725.1 Minisyncoccota bacterium
TATCTAAATCAAAGCCAGCCCTTTAATCAAACTCTCTTAATCAAATTTATTCATTATTAGCTTTAACCGACATCTTCTCAAAAGTAACCAAACTGGTTTGACTAATGCAGCTGTTTTGATCGCTGTCGCCGCTTTAATCAGCAGCCTTCTGGGTGTAGTGAGAGATGCTCTTTTGGCTAGTCATTTGGGTTTATCTCGTTCTTTGGACATTTATTACGCAGCCTTTCGGGTGCCAGATTTTTTCTACAATATTTTTATTTATGGGGCAATTACCGTTGGGTTTATTCCGGTTCTGACTGCTTATTTAAAAAAAGACAAACAATCAGGTTGGGATTTGACTAGCGGTCTGTGTTTTTGTTTGGGTGGTTTTCTAGTCATCTGCGGCTTATTAGCTACAATTTTTGCGGTTCCTCTTTGCTCCCATATTTTCCCAGGCTTTAATGCGGTAGAGCTATCTCAAACAGTTTCTATGATGCGAGTGCTCATGATTCAGCCCATTCTTCTTGGCCTTTCTAGCATTTACAGCGCCGTTTTAGAAGTCTTTAGATTGTTCTTAGCCGATTCTCTTGCTCCCATACTTTACAACGTGGGGATTATCTTGGGAATTATTTTTCTTCTACCGAAATACGGTCTTATGGGTCTAGCTTTTGGAGTTGTTTTAGGAGCCATTTTTAGTCTTGGAGTGCGAATTTTGGCCATGAAAGAACTTGGTTACCATTGGAGTTTTGCTTATAAAGAAATTACACCCGGGCTCAAAAAAATAGTAAAGTTGATGATTCCTCGTTCTATGACAATCATCCTTTACCAAATCTATATGTCTATTCTAGTTGGGATAGCTTCCAACTTACCTGCAGGGCATTTAGCCGCTTTTAATCTAGCTAATAACATTCAGAGTTTTCCTCAAGTAGTGATTGCCTTATCTTTAATCGTTTCTAGCTTTCCTGTTTTAGCTAAATTATATACTGATAAAAATGAAACAGGCTTTGCTGATGTTTTTGGTACCACTCTTAAACAGAGCTTATTTATGATGATACCTATAACAGGACTTTTTCTTGTTTTAAGGTATCCAATAGTAAGATTATTATTAGGTTATGGGAAATTTGGTTGGCAAGCTACCACTTTAACGGCCAATATTTTATTGATTTTTATTATCGGCTTAATTTTTCAAGCTTTGCAAAATCTTCTTATCCGTACCTTTTTTGCCTGTGATAAAAGCGCTGGACCATTTTTTGCTAGTCTCGCCACTTACGGTTCAGGCATATTTTTAGCATATTATCTCAGCCATCAAAATGGTATCTTAGGGTTAACGTGGGCTTTTGTTATTACTAATACAATTTATTTTCTCTTACTCTTCCTACTGCTACTTCCTTCGCTGAAAAACGTCTCTTGGGGCGGTTTAGGGAAGAGAGTGGGCGAGTACACCGTTATTACTGCGGGAGCCTGCCTCGTAGGGCTAGCGACGGTTAAACTAACGGGGTCTTGGTTTAATCTGACAAAAGTATTGGGAGTAATGGGACAAGCAGCAGTGGTCGGGGTTATTTTCTGCGCAACATTTTTGGGAGAAGCCAAAGCTTTTAAGATGGAAGAGATAGTCGTAATTAAAAAAATCGCCCAACGCTTTCTTAAAAGCCGTTAATTTTATAAGTATGTCTGAAACGAACAACAATTTCTCGACTTCCGGAAATATCGTACGTAACTTTGCGATTATTGCCCATGTTGACCATGGAAAGTCTACCTTAGCCGATAGACTGCTTGAGTATACCGATACTATTAAGAAAGATAAATTAAAGTCTCAGTATTTAGACCAAATGAGTTTGGAAAGAGAACGGGGGATTACTATCAAGCTCCAACCAGTACGGATGGAATTTGAAAGAAAGGGCCGTCATTGTATTTTTAACCTTATTGATACTCCTGGCCACGTTGATTTTACTTATGAGGTATCTCGATCGCTTGCCGCTGTAGAGGGGGCAGTTCTTTTAGTAGACGCTACTCAAGGAATTCAGGCTCAAACTATTGGCAATTTAAATTTAGCCCAAAAGCAGGGGTTAAAAATCATTGGCGCTATTAACAAAATTGATTTACCAGGAGCCGATATAGATAATCGACGTTTGGAATTAGCCGCTCTTTTGAATGTTGACCCAGAGGAAATATTATTAGTTTCCGCCAAAACTGGACAAGGGGTCCAAGTTCTGATGGATAGAATTATTACAGACTTTCCCCAGCCAACTGGGGATAAAAATAAACCCTTTAAGGCCTTAGTCTTTGATTCAGTTTATGACTCCTTTAGGGGAGTGATAGCTTATGTTAGGGTAGTTGATGGTAAGATTAACGGTAGGGCTAAACTGCATTTTATTGCCAAGGAAAGGAGCGTGCAAAGTATAGAGAGTGGCTATTTCAAACCAGAGCTCCTTCCACAGGAATTCCTGGAAGCTAATGATATTGGCTTTATTGCGACTGGTCTCAAAGACTCTTCGGTAGTTACAATTGGTGACACCATTACCGATGCGACGGGACTCGCTAACGGCGTTACTTTACTGCCAGGCTACAAAGAACCTCAGCCGGTAGTGTTTGCTGGCTTTTACCCTATAGATCAAAAACAATTTGAAGAATTTAGAGAAGCTATTTTAAGGTTAAAACTAAATGATTCTTCGCTTTTTTATGAACCCGACAATTCAGAAGCTTTGGGTAGAGGTTTTCGTTTAGGCTTTTTAGGTTTATTGCATTTAGAAATTACTCAAGAAAGATTAACCACCGAATATAATTTGCAATTGGTGACTACCTCTCCCAATGTTAATTATAAAATTTACCTTCATGACCAGCGAGAGATCTATATTTCTAATCCAGCGGAATGGCCAGATGATCAATTTATTGAACACGTAGAGGAACCCATGGTTAGAGTAGAGATTTTAGTGCCTACTGGTTTTTTCCCACCTGTCTTAAATCTTTTTAACTGTATTCGTAGCAGTACGTTAGTTTCATCCAAAACAGTAGGCAATGAAACTGTGATTTTGCATTACGAATTGCCTTTAAGTGAGCTTATTAAAGACCTCTATGATAAATTAAAATCAGCCTCTCAAGGTTTTGCTTCTCTGAGCTATGAAATAATTGATTATCGTGCGGCCGCTGTCACACTCTTAAAAGTTCGCTTAGCTGGAAAGCTTTTTCCTAGCTTATGTCGAGTTGCCCCTCTTTCTAATATTGAACGGGAAAGTCGTCAGTTGGCTACCAATTTAAAAGAAATTTTGCCCCGAGAA
>DAONFR010000046.1:0-3242 GCA_035403725.1 Minisyncoccota bacterium
GGCTTTGCTGCTTCTCGCAGCCTCGCTCGTCAATTAACCACTCATGGACACTTTACTTTGAATGGTCGCCGTCATGATGTTCCTTCTGCCCGTCTTAAGGTAGGAGATGTTATTGGCATTAACGCGAAGAGCGCTAAATTGCCTATTTTTGAAAAAATAGTTGATAAGCTTAATGAAAACGCTAAAGCTAATCCTTGGCTAGAAGTTGATCCCAAGGCTTTAAAAGTGAAGGTTATTGGTAAGCCCACTTTAGCCAACCTCAATTTGCCTTTTGATATTAATACAGTAGTTGAGTATTTTAGCCACTAGTGAGAAATTAAAAAATTTGAGTTTACGTATGATTATTTTACCAAACAAATTTAATATTGTTTCAGAGAATGCCAAGGAAGGCGTGTTTGAAATAGCTGGCCTTTATCCTGGTTATGGCATTACTGTAGGCAATTCCGTCAGGAGAATACTACTTTCTTCTATAGAAGGAGCAGCTATCACTTATTTTAAAGTAAATGATGCTCCTCATGAATTTACTACCCTAAAGGGAGTCTATGAGAATGTCCTTGAAGTAATGTTAAATTTGAAACAATTACGCTTCAAATTGTTTAGTGATGGTCCCAAGACTTTGTATCTGGAAGCTACTGGGGAAAAAGAAGTAACTGGCTATGACATCAAGAAAGATGCTGAAGTAGAGTTAATGAATCCTGAAGTACATATTGCTACTTTAACTGACAAGAAATCCAGTTTAAATTTAGAAATCACTTTAGAAAAAGGAGTAGGCTATTCTCAGGTAGAAGACAGGCAGAAAAAAGTTGGTAAATTACCTATAGGCGTAATTGGAGTAGATGCTCTTTTCTCACCTGTACTTAATGTGACTTTCGAAGTGGAAAATATGCGTGTTGGCGACAGAACAGATTACAACCTTCTAAGAATTAAGATAACTACTGATGGCACGGTAGCTCCTCATGATGCCTTATATGAGTCTTTAACTACTTCTAATAAATTAACGGGAGCGATACTTAATCTTTTACCTTGGGGACAAACTAAGGTAGAAGAGACTCCTGCAGTTGTTAAGGAAACTAAAGTTTCCAAAGAAGTAAAAGAGGAAGCGACTGTTGATACTACTGAGATTATAGCTGCCCTCAAAGATAAGGATCCTAAAGATATAAAGATAGATGAAATGGGATTCTCTACCAGAGTGGTGAAAGCTTTGAATAGCAATGGTTTTAGAACTCTTTCGGGTGTTTTAAAAATTAGTAGCGAGACTCTCCAGGGTATGAATCAGATTGGTGACAAAGTTTTTGCTGAAATTAAGGAAAAAGTGGAAGCCTTGGGTTATAGTTTAAAGACAAAAGAAAAATAATAATTTTATTCTGATTAATTTTTTAGTATGCGTCATCTTCAGAAATTGCGAAAATTCGGAGTTAAGAAAAATCAACGGGTAGCCCTTTTGAAAAATCTCGCAGGAGATTTGATAATGAAAGGTCAGTTGAAGACTACTCCTGCCAAAGCTAAGTCTGTGGCTATTAAAGTTGAACACTTAATCACCTTAGCCAAAAAACAAAATCTAGCTTCTTTCAGGTTATTGAAGCAGAGATTACCAGCTAAAGCTGCTGACAAATTATATTACGAAATTGCTCCTAAATTTGCTAAGCGTCAGGGTGGTTATACTCGCATAACGAAATTGGTCGAAAGAAGAATCCAAGATAAATCAGAGCAGGCAATAATATCCTTACTATCCGATTAATTAAGAGATAAGGCAATAATATGGTACAAAAACAAATCGCTTCCACAATTACTTTAGATGCTACTGGCGAAACTTTAGGCCGTTTAGCTTCTAAAATTGCTAAATTAATTCAAGGCAAAGAAAAGCCCGATTTTACCAATAACCAAACAGGAAATGTTAAAGTTATTGTTAATAATTTGAATCACGTCATGGTGACCGGTAAAAAACAAACTCAAAAGTTGTATTATCGTCATACCATTGGCTATCCAGGACATTTGAAATCCACTAGTTTAGAAGAAATGTGGCAAGCAGATCCTGCCAAAGTTTTATATAAAGCAGTTTTTGGTATGCTTCCTGAAAATAAACTGCGCAATTTACGTATGAAAAATTTAACCATAAATCTTTAAAAAGAGAGATATTTAAAATTATGATAGCTACTACTAAAGATAAGACAACAGAAACTAAGAAACCAAAGACAAAAATTTTGGCTGGAGAATCCACTCCTGTGGTCAGACCAAAAATTGTCAAAAAGGTTCCTGTCAAAAAGGAAAAGCTTATTCCTAAAGCTGATACTTTTACTGGTACTTATACCGAAGCCACTGGCGGACGTAAAGAAGCCGGAGCAAGAGCCAGACTTTATGCTAAGCAAACTGGTTTGTCAGTCAATGGTAAATCTTTAGAAGATTATTTTGCTTTGGAAAGTTTACAGGCAAAAGTAATAAAACCTTTAAAATTGGCTAATGTCTTAGGAGGTTTTGGTATTAGCTTGCAGGTAAAAGGTGGGGGATTAAGTGGCCAAGCTGATGCAGCTGCTTTAGCTATCAGTAGAGCCTTAGTATTAATAGATCCTACTAATCGCGCCATTTTGAAACCCGCTCATCTTCTAACTCGTGATAGTAGAGCTGTAGAAAGAAAGAAGTACGGATTAAGAAAGGCACGTCGAGCCACTCAATGGAGGAAACGTTAATTTCTGGATATCAAAAAGCACCCCATTGGGGTGTTTTTTAGTGAAAAAATTTGGCATTTTAATAAGCTTTGGGTATAATGTGAGTATTTATATGTCATTATCTAAAAAACCAGCGGTCTTTTCTTTTATTTTAGTCACTATTATTCTTTTAGTAGTGGGTTTTTTGGCTCTTATTTCAGCTTCTTCAGGAACCGGTGCCCGCTTATTTGGTGATCCGCTGTATTATGTAAAACAACAATACTTGATAGGTTTGGCGGCAGCTGGTTTTGTTTTTTTTGTTTTTTATAAAATTCCTTATCAATTTTGGCGAAAGACATCTGTCCTGTGGTTAGGGGTATCGCTAATCTTGGTTCTTCTAGCCTTTATTCCCCAATTTGAATTACCAGGAGAGACGGCTCATCGTTGGTTTAAATTAGGACCATTGTCTCTCCAACCCTCAGAACTTCTCAGATTCTTTTATATAATTTTCTTAGCGGCATGGTTGGCCAAAACCTCTACCATAGAATTAAAAAGTTTTAGTCGTGGCATAATACCTTTTGCTATTATTTTGGGAATTAT
>DAONFR010000047.1:0-1276 GCA_035403725.1 Minisyncoccota bacterium
AGAAGTATACCAAAAAAACCCTTATTTCACAAGGAAAATCAATAAAATAGCCCCTTTTGTGGGCTATTATCTTAAAATCGATAATTTATAGTAATCCTATAATCTGAGGCTAGGAATCGTTCTTTGGCAAATTCGGCTACTTTATAGGGTGGATATTCTTTGCAGCTAAACACATCCAGATAGATAGCTTTAGAGACATTGGCAAAATGGGCCGAGATAAGAGAAGTTTCTATTAATTGTGTCATAGAAAAACCAAAAACTCTTTCATTCTCTCCAAAATTAACGACCGTGGTCTCACCGTATCTCTGCATACCTATAAGTTCGCACAACTCACGCACAAAATTTTTGATGTAATCAGCGTCCTTCATTTTTTCCAGGTCGCAATCTTTAAGGTCAATAGAAACTGCTAAGCCCCAAGGGTTCTTTTCTTTATACTCGTTTATGATAGCTTCATCTTTCTTTTCTTGGTCTTCTGCCATGGATAAAATTTTTTAAAATTAGAGTAAGGAAATAATAAATCAAAATTGGTTTTTATACTAGTGGCTATAAACAAAAATACTTTATTTAAAAAATGTTGGTTAGATAGGAGGAAAAGATAATGGCTCCGGAGATCGCTGCCAAAATACAAAAAATCAAGACTATACCAGCAGCAATATCTTTGAGCGCTCTCACTTTTAAAGAATAGCTGGGCTCAAGAAAATCAGCCGCCTTTTCTATATAAGTATTAAACATTTCCAGACCTAAGACCACGCCAATAAGCATAAAGATTAAAGCCCAATGCGTAGGGGTCAAATGCACAAAAATCCCCACAGCGATAACTATTGTAGCTATTACAAGCATTATTTTAAAACTACGCTCTTTGAGAGCAATCCTAATGCCACGAAAAGCATCTTTAAAACCATGGTAAAGGCTCTTTGAATAGGGACTCATATAATCATTTAATTAAAAACGATTCTCTCTAATTAACCCACACTTGTTACGTTACCCCTTTTGATATTATACAATTAAATTTTTATCTTAGAAAATAAATGGCTACCGATCAGAACTAAAAGCATGGTCAGCATGCTCAAGACAATAAAGTCTTTAGCAAATCCGAATTGGTACAGACCCGTCAAACAACCTCTTAGCCCATCTACCCCATAGGTCAGAGCATCGCCTCGAGACAAAATATTGAGAGTCTTGGGGAAACTGCCTGAAGGAAACAAAGCTCCTGAAAGGAAAAACAAAGGCATCACCATAAAGTTCATAATCATTTGAAAGCCTTGCATATCATCTA
>DAONFR010000047.1:1376-3122 GCA_035403725.1 Minisyncoccota bacterium
AAAGAACCAATAATTCTCGTCCTTGAGCGCAACCATCTTTTTACTTGTCTTAACCAAAGTATGTAAATGGTATTCATATAGATTATCTTTTGTGATTATGTCTCATTCTCATATCGTCTAAATTGTTAGCTTGCTCGTCCCTAATATCGTAGCCGGTAAAATGTAAAAAGGCCTCCTCTAACGATTGCGTTTGTGCTTCTGTCTTTAGTTCTTGAGGGGTACCCAAAGCCACTAAGTTGCCGTGATCAATAATCGCTACTCGATTAGCTACTTTTTCAGCTTCATCCATGTAATGAGTAGTAAACATCACCGTGACTTTTTCTTGCTGGTTCAGTTTCAGTACATAATCCCAAATATGATTTCTCGTTTGTGGGTCTAGGCCTACAGTTGGTTCGTCTAAAAAGAAAATCTTAGGATGATGCAATAATCCTCGAGCTATCTCTAAACGCCTTTTCATTCCGCCAGAAAAAGTTTTTACCAAATCGTTTTTTCTATCCCAAAGCTCCACGATTTTTAATAGTTGTTCTATTCTACTTTTTCTTTCCTTGGCAGGTACTCCATACAGAGCCGCGTGAAAAGACATATTTTCGTAAGCCGTTAATTCCTCGTCTAAGCTAGGGTCTTGAAAAACTATGCCAAAGGATTTGCGGACATCATCAGGGTCGTGCTCAACGTCAAAACCATTAATAATCACCTGCCCAGCTGTTGGCGGAAGAAGGGTGGTCAGTATTTTGATGGTAGTAGATTTACCAGCGCCATTAGGTCCTAAGAGGGCAAAAATCTCGCCTTCCTTTACTGAAAATGACAGCCCGCAAACGGCTTTTATTTCTTTAAAGTTTTTCACTAAATCTTTTACTTGGATTATGTCCATAAAGGTAATATTTAATCAGCGACCGTTAGTTTGTCTCATAAAGCGTATTCAGTCAAGACAAACAAAAAACCGATTAGTATATTAATCGGTTCTTTTATTTCTCTAAATTTGCAGCTAGCTTAAGAAGTCAAAAGATTCTCTAAGTAAGCTTTTATTTTTATTTGTTCCGTCAAAGAATTCTCTAACTCTAAGGCCACGTAGGGAGCTAAAAACTTTTTCCAATTTTTAACATAATCTACCTCGTTCAAATTTTTGAGGAAATGATAATCGTTACGTTTCTCCTCGGAATCTTCATCAATCCTAGACTCGGGCCTAATAGCGCTTATATGGTTTACTAAAATCGGATAATGTTCAAGCAGTAGCAAATTGTGTTCGTACCGCATCGGACTATTTAACCTATCGTTTTCCATATGAGAAATGTCTAAGCAAATACCTCCAAACTTTTTTAAGGTTTCTTCTTGCAAGGGCAAAACAGTATTTTCAATCCCAATAGTAGAAGAAAAAGTCCCATAATAATAAGGGGCAATATATTGCGCTGGGTCATGAATATTAAATACTTTAGTACCAAAAGTATTTCTCAGAAATTCCAACTCTTGGAGTGGCATATCCCCTTTTACATGAGCAAAGGGAATACTAGTTACGTGATGGGCCAAAAGTGAATCATACAGCTCTTGCCTCTCTGACAAGTCTAAACACGTAACAAAAATAGCTAATTCCTGGATTCCTAAATCATCGGCTTCCTTTGGTTTGCTTCGCCAATCAGAGCCAGCAGTAGTAGTAATCGAAATTAAAATTTTTGGAGTCATCGATAGTTTATACCACCAAAGATTAAACCCTTATAACTGCGGAACGTACAAATTGTTTTGCAATTTTAC
>DAONFR010000048.1:0-3086 GCA_035403725.1 Minisyncoccota bacterium
TGCCTCTTATGATTTAAATGATTTATACAGACGAGTTATTAATAGAAATAATCGTCTGAAAAAATTAATGGAGCTCAAAGCGCCCGAGGTTATTATCCGTAACGAAAAAAGAATGTTACAGGAGGCTGTAGACGCTTTGCTCGATAATGGTATGCGCCGCAATAGCGGTAGCGCTTTGCAACAATCTCAACATAGACCCTTACGTTCCTTGGCTGATATTCTTAAAGGTAAACAAGGACGTTTCAGACAAAATTTGTTGGGTAAAAGAGTTGATTTTTCTGGACGTTCTGTAATTGTTATTGGACCAGAATTAGACATAGATGAATGCGGTATTCCTAAAACAATGGCTTTGGAAATTTTCAAACCTTTTGTTATTAAGGAACTGAAAGAAAGGGGATTAGTATTCAGTATCAAGGCTGCTCACAAAATGATAGAAGATGGCACTGATCAAGTTTGGGAAATCCTCGAAGAAATTATTAAAAATAAATTAGTTTTGCTCAATCGTGCTCCTACCCTTCATCGTTTAGGTATTGAAGCTTTTAAGCCTACTCTAGTTGAAGGCTTAGCTATTAGAATTCCTGCTCTTGTTTGTGAACCTTTTAATGCTGACTTTGATGGAGATCAAATGGCTGTTCATTTACCCCTTTCTGATGAAGCTCAGAATGAAGCTAAGACAAGAATGCTTTCTTCTCTTGGCCTCTTAAAACCAGCTAGTGGAGCGCCTGCTATGTCTCCGCGCCATGAAATGGTTGCTGGTTGTTTTTGGCTAACCCAAACTATCCCTGGTACTAAAGGAGAGGGCTTGGCTTTTAATGATGAAGATGAAGCTGTGATGGCACAGACTTATGGACAAATTGATTTACGAGCCAATATCAAAGTCAGAAAAATAAAAGGTGATACTCAATACAAATCGTTAGCCGAAGCTACCGAAACCACTGTCGGGAGAATTATCTTCAATCGTAATTTGCCAGATGACTATCCATTTATTAATCAAAGCCTTGTTTCCAAAGATTTTTCTTCTCTCACCAACAAACTCATTGAAAAATATGGTGTAGATATTACTGCTCACCTTATTAAAGGCATCCAAACTCTTGGATTTGAATATGCTACTTTAGCAGGGCTTTCCTGGTCTATGGATAGTATTCATAAGGTACCAGAGAAGGAAGCCATTATTAATTCCACTGATGCTCAAGTTGCTTCCTTGGAAGAACAATATAATGAAGGTTTACTGACTAAAGAAGAAAAAGAAAGAAAAGAAATTGTTCTTTGGACAGAAGCTACAGATAAAATTAGTGATTCTGTGAAGAAATTATTTGATCCTACCGAAGCCACTTATACTATGATCGCTTCTGGTGCTCGTGGCAGTTGGAACCAAATTATGCAAATGATGGGTATGAAAGGTCTAGTAGTTAATCCTGCTGGTGAAATTATTAAATTGCCTATTAAGGCTTCTTACAAGGAAGGTCTTAATGCTTTGGAATACTTCTTGTCTACTCATGCTAGCCGTAAAGGTCAAGCTGATACCGCTCTCCATACTGCTGATGCTGGTTACTTAACCAGAAGATTAGTCGATGTGGCCCAATCTGTGGTTATTAGAGAAGAAGATTGCCATACTGATATCTTTATTGAAGCTACTAAAGATTATGCTCAAAAATTGCATGAATCTTTCTATGATCTTATTTATGGCCGTTGCGTAGGTGAAGATTTCAAAGAAGGAGAAGTGAATTTAAAAGCAGGGGAGATGATTACCAGAGAAGTGGCTCGTGAAATTGATCGTTTGTCTAATCCTATAGTTAAAATTAGAACTCCGCTTACCTGTAAATCCCATATCGGTGTTTGTCAAAAGTGTTATGGGGCTGATTTGGCTACTAATAAAATAATTCAACTCGGAGAAGCTGTCGGCGTCGTGGCCGCTCAGTCTATTGGTGAACCTGGCACTCAGTTAACTTTGAAAAACTTCCACAGCGGTGGTGTGGCTAGAGCCGTTGATATTACTCAGGGTTTGCCCAGAGTTGAAGAAATTATTGAAGCTCGACCACCCAAAGGAGAAGTCCCAGTTGTAGAAGTTGAAGGTATTGTAGATTCCATTGTGACTGATGGTCCTTATCATATAATTAAAGTGACCCCTATTGTAGCCAAAGAGAAGACTGTTACTAAACGCGGTCGTGCCAGTAATCGTTCTGCTATTCAAAGCAATGTTAAAATTGATGAATTTGGTAACTGGGATTATTATTTAGCCAAAGAGCTCAATCTTTATGTTAAAAAGAATGATAGGGTTCAACCCGGACAATCTTTGTCTGAAGGTAGTCTCAATCCTAAGGTCTTACACAAAATAGCTGGCCGTCGTGCAGTAGAAGAATATCTGATTCAGGAAATTAGAGCTGTTTACAGCCTAGTCAACGAGGCCATTAATGATAGACACCTTGAATTGATTGTCAGACAAATGCTTTCTAGGGTGCAAATTACTGATGCTGGCGATTCCATTTTTGTTGCCGGTGAAATTGCGGACAAATATCGCTATCTAGATGTTCGTGATGAGATGATTAAGAATAAGCAAAAACCACCTGAAGCTACTCAAATTCTAACAGGTATTACCAAGGTAGCAGAAAATAGTAACAGCTTCTTGGCCTCTGCTTCCTTCCAGAAAGTAGCCTATACATTGATTGAGGCTGCTCTTGAGGGTAAGATAGATTATTTGAGAGGTATGAAAGAGAACGTCATTATTGGACGTTTGATCCCTGCTGGTACCGGCTATAAGACCGAGGCTCAGACAGAAGATTGAGAATTGCTAAAATAGAGTTTTTGGACTAAGATAGGGCAGTGTAAGCCCTATCTTTTTCTTTAATATTCTTATTATTAATGTTTAGTAATGACTATCCAAATACAAAAAAAGCTTTTGAAAGTAAAAGATCTTAGTATTACTGCTAGCGGTAAAAATATTTTAACTAAGGTAAATTTTACTTTGCCAGAAAATAGTTTAACGTTACTTTTGGGACCTAATGCTGCCGGGAAGACTTCTTTGGCCGGGGCTATTATGGGACTTGATGCTTATACTGTAAAAGAGGGTTTGATTGATTTTGATGGTG
>DAONFR010000049.1:0-2936 GCA_035403725.1 Minisyncoccota bacterium
CTGAGGGGTTATCATGGAAAAAAGTAAAATTACCAGTGTTTTTGCAAATTTAAATTGGGATATTAAATTAAGAGCTCAAAATTTAACTATTACTGATTGGGAGAAACTTTCAGCGGCTTTAAATGCTTGATTTTTTCTTCCTATTTGTTTCATTTTGTTTTATAATATAGGCATAAAGAGAAAATATATATGAAACGATTTTCTAAAATTTTTTGTGTTGCTTTAGTAGCAATTATTTTTTTTGGTGTTGGCTATTCTGTGCATGCAGAAACTTGTATACCAGCCAATCCAGCAGTTTCTGTGACAGCTCAATCGATTCCTGCCACATGCACAGTAAAATCTTGCCCAAAATATTGTTATACATCCGAATTTATAAAACAAATATTTGAGGATTTAGACAAGGATGCAACTTTAACTAGTTACGCTAAAAACACACTTCAAATAGACGGTAAGCCTCATTACGATTGGTCTTTTGATAATGCTACTATTCCTGACCTAAATGGCATAATAGGCTCCTATATTAATCAGGTTCAGGAATCATGTAAAAAAAATGATGGAACAACGCCAACGGACACAGCTACATATAATGCCTGTGTAACAGCCTATCAAGACCTGCTAAGTTCATGGTCTAGTTTACAAGGTAATCCTTTAAGGCAAGATGCTACATTTAATAGTTCAAAAATAGTTAAACAATTAAAAAACGATGTTGATGCAATAGTAAAAAATAATTTCACAAATCTTACCCCAACTAATCCTATAAATAACGATAATAGACCAACTGCCGCCGCGACAACGCAAAGCGATAATTCAGAGTGTGCCGATATAACACCAGGGTTTTTCTCCTGTATCTGGGATCTGCCATTGTGTTTTCTGAAATATGCCAACATCGGCATAATACACATGACTGCCTGGATTATAAAAGTGGGAGTTAATACCATGGGGTGGTTAATGCAACCTCATAATTTATGGGGAGGGATTAGTAATAATCCAGCCGTTATTCAAGCCTTCGGAGCCTCTGTAAGTGTAGTCAATATTGTTTTTTCAGTAGTTCTTATAATGATGGCTATAGGAACTATTTTGAATTTAAAAAATTACAGAATTAATGATTTAATTACTAAATTTATAGTAGTTGCCTTACTTATTAATTTCACTTTAGTTGTAGCCGGTTCAGTTTTAGATTTAGCTAATTATATTTCTCTTTACTTTTTCAATGCTACTTTAAAATCTGTCCAGTCTGGAGACGTAGCTTCTAAATGGATAGAAATTTTAACTAATAATGTTTGTCTTTCTGGATGGGCTTCCAGCGTAGGACGAATGTTGTCATCTATTGTTATTAACTTATTAGCTTTAATAGCCATAACCTGGGCACTATTTTCTATGTGCGGTAGCCTACTCAAAAGAGGCCTAATGCTTATATTCCTTTTAATTTTGTCACCGTTTGCCGTAATCTGTTATCTATTACCAGTAAAAGGAATGGGGCAATGGTGGGATAAATGGAAAAAAGAATTTCTTAAACAAGCCTTCTACGGAGTCTATATCAGCGTGGGATTTTATTTAGGTACTATAATGCTTAGTGCTTTAGCTATAAATCCGACCCAATCTACTGATCCTGATCTTTCTTTTGTCTCTGGTCTTATAAAACCAATATTGGCTGCCGGATATTTAATATATATTGTTCTCTTAGCTGACGAAGTAGCCGGTGGTTCTGCTAAGGCTGCTGCAGAGGGGGTAGCAAAGTTGGCTCTTGGGGCAGCTGCAGGTGGAGCAGCCGCCATAGCCATGAAGGCTAAAACAGCCATTACGACCAGTGAAGATTATGGTAAAAGAATGGGCTCTTTAAGCACTAAGAAAGGGCTAGGTTGGTTAGGCAATGCCGGTTTGAAGGCAAGGGAAAATGATTTGGCTTATATAGATAAACAAGGAGCAGCTGTAGACGAGGCTGTTAATCGTAGAGATGTTGATACTAATAAAGCTAGGCTTGAGTCAATTGCCAAAAGTACCGATCCTAAGTTGGTCAGAGAAAAAATCGCTATCGCCAAACAGCTTATTGCCCAAAAGAAAATGGATAAAGATTCTGCCAAATTGCTTGAAGACAATGCTGATACAATAGCAAATGATAAAAACAGAAGGACGGGCTGGGTTCCGCCTGCGCTTAAAAAATCTCTAAAAGATTCTATGCCCAGTTTGTTTATTCGTAATGATGTCGAAAAAGATACAGGAACATCAGAAGCTGATGTAGTTAATGCAATGAATCAACATTTAGATGCCAATGGTAATGTCGACATAGACGCAACAGCGCAAGCATTGGTAAATGCGAAACCAGACTTACAACTCAAACAAGGCGATGTAGCGAAAGCGTTAAGAAAATATTTAGACGATAGAGCTAAAATAGGGATCCAATTTGCAAAAAATGCTGCTAATGCCAACGAAGAGGCTCTTGTAGAATCCATTATAGATAATAACAGGGCAGTTCAAGGAGAAATTATGAAACGCTTAGCTGAAAATCCAGCAACAATGAGAAGTGTTATGGATCAAATCAGCGAGAGCGGCTTATCCAGAGAAAAGAAAGAACAAGTAACGAGACTCTTCCAGAGCTATATCGATGAGCATGGCTCAGGATACACCGAGAAACAATTTAATTACATTGATGAGAACATTTCTCGATTAAATACAGATAATGCTAGGGCCAGAAAGGCCGGCAAAACGCCCATAAACGAAGCACTGGAAACTGCGTTTGAAGAAAATACTGTCAAAGACGAGGAGATTAAAATTGAGCATGCTATCTCGAGACAAAAACAAATGAAAGAAGACCAAATCAAAACTATCCAAGATATCAAAAAATCTCAAGAAATTACCAGAAATAGAAAAAATTTGGAGGAGGAGATCGAAAAAGCAAGATTGGAAAGATTTACTGCCTCAGACGAACAATCAGCCAA
>DAONFR010000050.1:0-2811 GCA_035403725.1 Minisyncoccota bacterium
TTGGATCCACTTATTGCCATTGGACAGACCTGGGTATTATCCATTTTGATTAATTATCTTGTGAAGGGAAACGTTGTCTTTTACCATCTTTATATCCTTACCGGGATTAGCATTCTTATGGCTGCTTTTCCATTCTTATTTTCTCGCCTAGAGAATTATTTCGAAATGATGACAGAAGAATCTGTTGTGAGAATTTTTGATGTTAAACGTTCTGCAAAAAGAGCCGATATTGATATCGCTACTCAAGAGTCTCCTGAATTTAATGATCTAAACAATAAGCTAGCTGAAGGTGCAGTCAATCGATTGATAGAAATATTTATTATTCAAAATAATATAATATCAAGTGTGATGTCAGTAGTCGCTGCTGCCGTTATAATTATTAGCTTTAAATGGTGGTTAATAATCGCAGTTCTAATAGCAATCATTCCGAATCTTGTTGTCAGTATTTATTATGGTGCTTTTACTTACAAACTATTCAGTCAACAAACAATTAACCGCCGAGATATTGTTTTATACCGAAATTTCTTTTATGACCTGCCAAGTTTAATAGATGTTAAACTTTATAATCTTAAAGAGCGTTTTCTTAAAAAATTCGAAGGATTATATATTGAAAATTCGAAACAAAGAATTCAATTAAATATTAAAAGGGGTAAATGGCAAGCCCTTACTTATTTCTTAGCCTACATAGGAATTGCTGTACCAATCATTTGGTTTATTAAACAGGCAGCTATTAAAATGATAGCCATCGGTACATTAACTTTTGCTATTAGTACCATAGAAAGATTCAGATCTTCTCTTTCAACTACCTTTACCTTATTAGGAAATCTTTATGAAGACAACTTATATGTTAATGATTTTTTTAAATTTTTAGCGATTGCTCCTAAGATCGAAAGTACAGACACGCCCTTGAAAATAAAAAATAATCCACAATTAATAGAGTTTAAAAATGTTTCTTTCTCCTATCCTAATAGTAAAAAATTAATTCTCAAACATCTTAACCTAACTATTAGGGCAGGGGAGCATTTAGCTATCGTCGGTGCCAATGGTGCCGGTAAAACAACCTTAATCAAATTACTTTGTCGTTTCTACGATCCTACTGAAGGAGAAATTCTTATCGATGGTCAGAATCTAAAAGATATTAATTTAAAAAGTTGGTATTCCTATTTAGGCCTTTTGCCCCAAGACTACGCCAATTATCAACTCACTGTAAAAGAAGCTATTGCTATCGGTGGGGATATGTTAGATATAGAAAGAGTCTACCGAGCAGGCAAAATGAGCGAAGCGGATACCTTTATTAAAAGCTATCCTGACAAATATGAACAACGTTTGGGTAGAACTTTCCATAATGGCAGGGAGCCTTCTATTGGCCAATGGCAAAAATTAGCCATAGCCAGATTATTCTATCGTAATCCTTACATTTATATTTTAGATGAACCAACTTCTTCGGTTGACGCTCAAAGTGAAATTAAAATTTTTGAGCGTTTAAATAAATTAGCTAAAGATAAAGTGGCTATTTTCATTTCCCATGGATTTACTACCGTAAGACAAGCTAATAAAATATGCGTAATCGAAAATGGAGTTATCACCGAGATGGGTACGCATCAAGAACTTCTGGCCAACAAAAAAACTTATGCCAATTTGTTTCAAATGCAAGCTCGTAGCTACGAAGAATAAATTATAGAGTACCAAAAAACATCCTTACGGATGTTTTTTGTTTTTGTAGTCTCTGCTAGTTTATTAACTTTTCTATTTCTTCCTTAACTACCTGTCTGTCATCCCAAGGAGAGCGAGCACCTCCTATGGTTATAAATTGTTCAGCTCCTTTCCCGGTGATCAAGACTACATCGTCCTTGGCCGCTAGGCTTAAAGCTTTTGCAATTCCCACGCGTCGATCTTCTACTCTAAATAAATTTGTGCCTTCTATTTTTCCCACTGCCTCAGCAGCAGTAGCGATATCCTCAATGATTGGCTTAGGATCATCTTCATAAGGGTCAACATTGCTTACCACGACATAATCGGCGAGTTCACCAGCTACTTTGCCCATAGCTGGTCTTTTGGCCTTGTCTCTACCTCCGCCCTCAGCCCCTAGAAGCACTATTACCTTTCCGGTCGTCATTTCTCTAGTAGCCCTAATGGCAGCGGTCATACTTTTCTCTTCATGAGCGTAGTCTACTAAGGTGATAAAATCCTGACCGACTTCTATTTTTTCCATACGACCAGGAATATTACGCAAATCTGCTAGACCCTTAACAACGGCCGATTGAGGCAAGTCGAAATTTTTGGCCACAGCGATGGCTACAAGCGCATTATAAATATTAAAGTCTCCAGGAAGATTTAATTTATAGTTAAGTCCATCAACTATAAATTCGCTAGAGAAAGGTGCTAATTTTATTTGCTCGGCTTTAATATCGGCTGCGTTGTTAATTCCAAAAGTAATTTTTTGATCAGCTGGAAAATGTAAATAGTATTCTGCTTCGTTATCGTCCGCATTCGCAATTATTGTTTTTAAAATTTTCTTACCTTTTAATGTCTTCCTTGGCAACTTTTCTAAGGTTGCGAATAGTTGCCCTTTAGCTTTTTTATAATTGTCATAACTGCCGTGAGCATCTAAATGTTCTGGCGAGAGATTTGTGAAAATGGCAGTGTCATAATTAATGGCTTTGTGCCGCCATTGCTTTATGCCTTCTGAAGTGGTTTCTACAATAGCGTATTCACAACCATTATCCAACATTTTTTTTAACAAACTCTGGATAATTGTTTTCCCTGGCATGGTCATGTGGTAAGGGTTCATTGATTCCTCTTGACCTATAC
>DAONFR010000051.1:0-2760 GCA_035403725.1 Minisyncoccota bacterium
AAGTTCACGATTGTCAGCTGGATGCCAACCTAACATCGCAATAAAATTAATAAGTGCCTGGGGCAGATAACCCTCGGTAATATAATCTTTAATACTGACAGTCCCATGACGTTTACTCATTTTGGAACGATCTGGACCAAGAATTAAAGGTAAATGTGCATATATCGGTGACGTAAAACCCAAAGCCTCGGCTATAGCCATTTGTTTGGGTGTATTGGAAAGATGATCTTCACCTCTAATAACGTGAGTTATTTTCATGAGAGCATCATCTATGACTACCGCAAAATTATATAAAGGAGTATCTAAGTTTTTAGCTATAATAATATCTCCCACCAAACCTAAATCAGCTTTTACCTCTCCCCTGATTAAATCTTTAAATTTCACCACTTTTTGCGGCATACGAAAACGAATGACCGCTTCACGACCTTCGGCTAAATTTTGAGCAACAGTGGCCTTATCCAAACGCCCGCACTTACCGCTATAGCGAGGTTGTTCACCTCGAGCTAAGGCTTCTTGCTTTTGAGCTTCTAATTCTTCCATCGTACAAAAACAATAATAAGCCTTGTCCTCATCTAAAAGTTGCTGCAGGTATTTTTTATAAATAGCCTGTCTTTCGGTTTGTCTATATGGACCATATTCACCACCGATATCCGGACCTTCATCCCAAGTAATCCCTAACCATTTTAAACCATTAATAATATCTTCTTCGTATTCTTTTTTTGATCTTTCTAAATCAGTATCTTCTATACGCAAAATAAACTTACCGCCATAGTGCTTGGCCATTAAGTAATTAAACAGAGCTGTTCGAGCAGTACCGATATGCAACCATCCAGTTGGACTTGGTGCCATCCTCACTCTAATATCTTGAAAATTGTTTTCTTTGTCCCCCATTGTTTCCATTTATAAGTAATCTTTTTATTATAATATTAGTTAGCCATTCAGTCAATCTAGTGAAAAATATCCTGGAGCATCATCTCGGCAATATTTTGAGCCGCTTGCTTATGACTCAAACCTAAGGCTTTCGATTTTGAAGCCAGAAGAGCTAATCTATCTGGATTGTGTAAAATATTAATAATGGTTTGCGCTAAGGTATTAGCCTTAAGATTGTCTTGTTCTAAGATTATACCGGCGCCTTCATTGGCTACAGTATTAGCATTCTTCCATTGGTGATTCTGACTAGCGCTAGAAAGAGGAATAAGAATCATAGGCTTACCCATTGCTGACAATTCTGCGATAGAACCACTCCCCGCTCGAGTGACAATTAAATCTGCACTCGCCAAAACGTTATAGAGAGCTTTGAAACCTGAAGTATTCTGCTCATCTAAGAAGGCTACGGGATGATAATCTCCTTTCAAAGTTTGATCGGAATCAAATTCTTGTAAAATTACCTCTGCCATTTTAGTTACTTCTGACAAATTAGTTGGTCCTGTTTGATGAACAATTTGGCATTCTGGTAATAAGTCAGCTAAACCGTCGACAATCAAAGTATTAATAAACTTGGCCCCCTGGGAGCCGCCCAAAACCACTACCACAGGCTTACCATCTTTTAATCCTACGACTTGCCGACAATTCTTTACGTCATAATCGGCATAGAAGGCCTCTCGAATAGGGCTGCCAGAAACATAGGTTTTCGCTGGCGGGAAGAAAGCTAGGGCGGATTTAAAACTGACAAAAATTTTACGTGCTGATTTTTTAAAAATATTACTCACTAAACCAGGTACTGTATCAGACTCATGTTCATAAAGCGGTATATGAAATATGCTGGCTGTTAGGCAAACAGGAAAAGCTCCAAAGCCACCCTTAGAAAAAACTGCTTCTGGCATATACAGAAATAACCAAAAAAAGGCTTGTAAACAACCAAGGGCAGTTTTGAATAGATCTATAATATTCGTAAAAGAAAAGTCTCTACGCCATTTACCCGCTATGATTCTTTTTAAGGTAACACCTTCTTGTACTAGTGCTTGAGTCGTATAATCAATGGGGCCAATATAAATCAAATCGGTAGTTATCTGATTCTCTTGAGATATTTTTTTGATTTCTCGAGCTACGGCTACTAAAGGAAAAACGTGTCCTCCAGTACCGCCACCTGTCAGAATAATTCTAATATGTTTCTTGTTCATACATTAAGTTGTTTTTCTTTTAACGGTGTTTAAAACAAAACCTACAGTCATTGCCATAACTAATAAATTTGATTTACCATAACTTATAAATGGCAAAGGCAACCCTGTCACTGGTAGTAGTCCTATATTGACTGCTATGGTAGTAAAAGCTTGTAAACCAACAGTAAAAATCAAACCAAAAGCAGCATAACGAGCAAATAAATCTTGATTACTATAAGCTAACTTTAAACCACTCAAGACAAAGAAAAGATATAAACCGATTAATGCTAAAGAACCGACAAAGCCAGTTTCTTCGGCATAAATAGCAAAAATATAATCGCTAAATCCCAAAGGTAGATATTGAAACTTTTTCACCGAATCGAAATAACCTACCCCAAAAAGTTTTCCAGACCCTATGCCTTCCAAAGACTCTTCTTTTTGTTGCAGTTTAGAAGAGTCTGCTTTGTCTGGGAAAAAAGTAACTAGAATTCTTTCTAAACGATAACCTTTAGATAAAAAGATTAAGGCACTACCGCAAATCAAAGCAAAAACCATTAGAATTATAAGATGTTTCCATCTCATACCGGCTATTAAATACATAGCCACGGCGGTTGTACCTATTAAAAATACTATACTAGTAGATGGTTGTTTAATAAGAATA
>DAONFR010000052.1:0-2638 GCA_035403725.1 Minisyncoccota bacterium
TCGTTGATAGTCTTGGTCTTCACTAGACTATCGTCCATGAGTTTAAAATTTTTCTCATAATTATCTTTGAGTTTCAAATAAGTCAAATCGCTTTCGAAATCATTTTGATTTTCATCTGAGCACTGATCTTCATGAGCAGCACAATATCGAGCATAATAATCCGCCCTGGAATAATCACTAGGAGCTTTCCACTCGTCACGAGAAATAATTTTGACTTCGTCATTGCCAGAAAGAGGATTACCATAGGTATTTTCAAAATCAATGAGGTTAGGATAGCTCCGCCTATATTCTGAAAGGGCTCTGTCACCAGTTGTTGCACACTGCGCTTCCGGCGAATAACAAACGGGTGAGCGCATAATAAAAAAAGTCAAAAGAACCGCTCCGCATAACGAAACTAATAAAGAAAATCGTGGCTTACTTAAGTTCATAGAATTCATAGTTCGGCTATGCTCACTACAAGTAAAATTTATAAAGTAGGAATTTGGAATCCAGAATCTAGAATCTAGAATGAATGCTCCATTATTGTTCAGTTTTTAAACTTTAGAGCTTTATTTAAATTTTAGACTGTAGACTTTTTTACATTTCAATATTTGAAATAAAAGAACCATTAGCGTGACCATTCAAAAAAGCTTGAGCAGTCATTATTTTTTTGCCAGCCGGTTGAAGACTCTTCACTTCAATCAAACCTTCCTTAGCCATCACTAAAAGTTTATTGTCCTGTTTAATTATTTTTCCTGGGAAATAAGTACCAATACCTAAACTATCCATCGCAGTCGAATCAAGTTGGATGTCATAGAGCTTAACTACTAAAGGTGATTTAGCGTCTTCTTTATAGTAGCTAAACACCCCTGGTTCTTTGGCTAAAGCCTTGACCTTCAAAACTATACTTTGAGCAGTCTCAACCTCCCAATTTATCTGACCATCTAAAGTGGTAAACTTTGTAGTAAAAGTGGCCTCAGAGGCATCTTGTGGTTCGGGGGTACAAATACCTTCCAACCACTCTGGAAGCGTTTCTAGAGCCAATTTTGCCCCTAAAACAGCCAATTTTTGGGAGAGGGAAGGATAAGTATCTTCAACTTCTATGGGAACCGATTTCTGCCTTAAAATAGGACCATCGTCCATACCCTGATCCATAAGGAAAAGGGAGACTCCCGTCGTTTTCTCTCCATTAAGAATAGCTGTTTGGATAGGAGAAGCTCCTCTATATTTGGGGAGGAGGGAAGGGTGTAAATTAACAAATCCTTTACCTCTTGCATCAAGAACTTCCTGAGGAACCATTTTTCCGTAAGCAGTGAGAAAATGGAAATCACAACCGTAACTATTTAAAGTTTCTAAAAAATTACTATCTTTTAGCTTGGAAGGAGTAAGAACCGGAATGTCATTTTCTTCTGCTAATACTTGCAGTTCGTTTTTGACTAATTCTTGCTTCCGACCTTGGGAAGCTGGCGGTGTAGTCACAATTAAAGCAGGCTGGAGATTGTGTTCCAGAAGCACTTTCAAAACTGTGACGGAAAAGCTGGGTCCACCCCAAAAACTAAAATTCATATTCTAATAATTATTACTGTTTTTAGGTCGCAAACTTTTGGCTTTATCAATGAATAAAATTCCATCTAAATGGTCATTTTCATGTTGAATGACTCGGGCTAGCACTCCTTTGGCTTTTAATTTAAATTTTTTTTCATTGGTGCCATAAGCCTCTATAACTAGTTCCGCTGGACGAGCCACTACTCCTGCCTGGTCAGGAATGCTCAAGCAGCCTTCTTCCATATCTACCAATTCTTTTGAGTATTGGAGAATTTGGGGGTTAATAAAAACGTAATATTTATTATCTAATTCGACCACGAAAAAACGTTGGTTAAGACCAACTTGAGGAGCAGCTAATCCTACTCCATTTTCCAAGTTCATCAGTTGCCTCATTTCTTTAATAATCGTTTTGATTTGATTATCAATATGCTCCACTGGCAAACTTTTCTTTCTTAGAATTTTATTGCTTTTATAGTCTTTAATGATTTGCATAATTTAAACACCTAAAGGTGGATCTATTTCTAAATTAATATTTCTTCCTGTTGCCCCTCGAAGGAAGTTATCACGAGAGGAAATACTCTCTGTGGTTAATTTTATAATAATTTCCCAAAAAAAGACACTTTGACTATTAGCATGACTATTTGGCAGCGGTCCCAAAACATTGAAAAGGGTTCTTTCTTCCTGGGGCATTTTAGCTATTTTAGCTTGTAGTAAATTAACTAATTCCGCCGCCTTCTTACTACCTATTAAATTATTCTTATTGGCAACGGTAATTCTAACAATATGGGCGAAGGGGGGATAATGATAAGCTTTTCTATTTGTCAGTTCTTCCTTGTAAAAGGAAGTGAAAGGCTCGGTATCTAAATAATGCCAAAAATCATTCTGTGGCTCAAAGGTCTGCACAATTATTTTTCTTTGCGTTAGTCTTTTCAATTGGGCTAAACAATTCATTAACTCTTCAGGCGCCAAATAATTAGTAGCATTTAAAAGGCTATCTAAACTAACTATTATGGTTAAATCAAAAGGACGAGTTTGGGGCTTGAAGATAATTTCTGTAGCCACAGTAATTGGCGAAGGCTTAATCAATAAATCTGGAAGACTTTCTTTATTTTCC
>DAONFR010000053.1:0-2488 GCA_035403725.1 Minisyncoccota bacterium
TATGGATTTAAAAAATATAAACGTAGCAATCGATCAGATTGCTGCTGAAAAAAATTTAGATAAAGAAATTGTTATCCAGGCAGTTAAAGATTCTTTAGCTTCGGCTTATAAAAAAGAGTATCGCCAAAAAGGAGAGACCATTCGTTGTGAATTTGATACCGTCACTGGTGAAATGCAATTTTGGCAAATTAAAAATGTGGTAGAGCCTTCAATGCTTAAGAGTGAAGAAGAAATAGCCAAAGAAGAAAGTGGAGAAGTAGCAGTAGATGCTGATGACTTAAAGATTAAATTTAATCCCGACCGCCATATCCTTTTAGAGGAAGCAAAACAATATGAGCCTAATGTAAAGGTAGGGGAAACTATCGCTTTTAGTTTGCCACCAGCAGAAGAAGGCTTCAGCAGAATTGCTGCCCAAACAGCCAAACAAGTTATTTTGCAAAAATTACACGAGGCTGAAAAAGAATCAGTGCTCAGCAACTTTAAAGGTTTGGAAGAAACTCTTATTAGTGGTGTCATTCAAAGAATAGAAGGAAGTAATATTTATATTGATTTGGGGAAAGCTACTGGCATTCTATTTGCCAAGGAAGCCATCCCTCACGAAAAATTGAGAGTAGGACAACGTAAAAAATTTATGATTATGGCCATAGAAGACAGAATGCAAGGGCCATCAGTTCTTTTAACTAGATTAGGCAATAAATTTATAAGTTTACTTTTTGAAAGTGAAGTCCCTGAAATAAAAGAAAATCTGGTGACGATTAAATCTTTGGCTCGTGAACCGGGGGAAAGAACTAAATTAGCGGTAACTGCTAATGAAGGAGGCATTGACCCTATTGGTGCCTGCGTGGGACAGAAAGGCACTCGTATAGCTACTATAATAGAAGAACTCGGCGGAGAAAAAATTGATATTATTGAATATTCTGAAGAGCCTGGAAAATACGTAGCCCAAGCTTTGAATCCAGCCGAAGTAAAAGAATTCGAAATTTTACCAAACGAAAGAGAAGTTAGAGTCTATGTACCCCAAGACCAAATCTCTTTGGCCATTGGACGTGGAGGGCAAAATGTAAGACTGGCAGCCAAATTAACCGGTTGGAGAATTGATGTTAGGTCTCTGGCTACCCCTGACCAGACAATTACCGGAGGCCAATCCGAGGAAGAGGCAGCTAATGCCACCGAAGAAGATAAAGAGGCAATCAAGAAAACCAGTAAAGAAGAATCTGTTACCCCTGAGTCTGATTCCAAGGTCACTCCAGAGATTACTCCTGAGACTGCGCCCGAGGAATAAAAGAAGATTGTTTTATAACACCGTACTGTCTCTCTTATTAATAGACCAAAAATAACAAATAATACTATGAACTTTACCATAAAAGAATTAGCTAAATCTCAAATCGAAGTTAATTTTATTTTGACTCCAGAAGATTTAAAACCATATCTCGAGCAAGCTCTGAAAGATATAGCCAAAGATTCTTCGGTGGCAGGTTACCGACCAGGTAAGGCTCCCGCCAATTTAATTAAAGATAGGGTAGACCCAGTCGCTCTTTTAGAAGAGGGTGCAGAAAAAGCTATCCGAGATATTTGGCCTAAAACCGCAGAAGAACAACAAATTGATGGAGTTGGTTCGCCCAAGGTAGAGATCACTAAAATCGCCCCTGATAACAATTTAGAATTTAAAGTGACGGTAGATACTATGCCTAAAATAGTTCTACCTGATTTAAAAACAATTATAGAACCTTTAGGTAAAGAAAAAGTTTCTAGCAAAGTAGAGAAGAAAGAAATAGAAGATAGCCTCCAATGGTTAGCTGATTCCAGGGCTACTACCGCTAAAGTAGAACGTGGGGCTGAAAATGGAGACCTCGTAAATGTTAACTTTAAGACTTTTAGTGAAGGCAAGGAGCTCGAAGAAAGCCAATCAGATAATTACCCTTTAATCTTAGGTAAAGGTCATTTTCTTGATGGGTTTGAAAAGGCCATCATAGGTTTAAAAGCGGGTGAGGAAAAAAACTTTTCTGTAGTGGCTCCAGCTGATTACTGGGAAGAAACCCTTCGAGGAAAAACTTTGGATTTCCAAGTAAAAATGAATGAAGTAATGGAAAGGAAATTACCTGAAGTTAACGATGAGTTTGCCAAAACTTTGGGTCAATTTGAAAATATAGAGAGCCTTAAAAAAAGCATAGAAGACGGTATTCAAGGAGAAAAAGATAGAGCCGAAGGCGAAAGAATCAGAGGTTTAATTTTAAAAAATATTGCTGATAAAGTAACAGTGGATTTACCAGACTCATTAGTAAACGGAGAGCTTCAGGCAATGTTGCACGATTTAAAACATCAGTGTGAAGACCATGGACTTTCTTTCGAAGATTATTTAAAGCAAGTCAAAAAGACAGAAGAAGAGATAACAAAAGATTTAAGAGAAAATGCCGCTACTAAGGCTAAAGCGGACTTAATTCTCAGAACAGTTTCTAAGGAACAAAAATTTGCTGCTAACGAAGATGAA
>DAONFR010000054.1:0-2386 GCA_035403725.1 Minisyncoccota bacterium
GCGGTGGAGATAGCTAAAGGTGAAAAAAAGTTGTTAAGTTAAAATCTACTTACATATCCTTCAAAGCATGAATATCCTTAATCTGTGTTTTCTTCTTTTTATAATAATCGGATTAATCATTCTTCTGATTGTATTTTCTCAACAAAGAAAAAAGCACTTAGTTAAAAGTGCTATGGGATATCGTTTGCTACAAATTCTGATGCCCAAAACTTCTCCTGAAGAAGCGAGCAAAAAAAAACCGGCTGAGTTCATTAGTCTTTTTGATCAATTACTGGGCAGTTTAGCGAATTATAAAAATCCTTTGTTTTGGGAAATGGCAGTGCCTACCGACTCTGATCAAATTGAGTTTTACGTAGCTGCTCCCCGGAAAGATGTCGATTTAATAATAAAACAAATTAATGGTTTTTTTCCTGATGCAGAAATAGAACCTTCTAAGGATTACACAATTTTTCAAGAACAGGGCGCGACCGTGGGTGCAGTTTTGACTCTTAGGGAAGATTATTCTGTGCCACTAAGGTCATATCAAGAATTAGAAAATGATCCTTTAAATTCTTTGAGTAGTGCCCTAGAAAGAGTGGTTTTGGGAAAAGAAGGAGCAGCTATCCAGCTAGTGACTACTCCAGCTAGTTCCGAGTCCTCAAAGTATATCCAGAGTGCTCTTAAATTGCTTAGAGAAGGAAAAACTTTAAAAGACATCAAAGGAGAGAGTGTGAGTCAAATTTTGGCCAAATCTCTTTTGGACAACAGAAGTGCAGAACAAATAGACAAGGACAAACAAGAAAAAGAAAAAAATAAGGTTATTGATCAAGGACTGATAGAAATTGTTCAGAAAAAGTTAAATCGACCATTACTGGCTGCTAATATAAGGGTAGTGGCTTCGGCTGAAACACTTGCGAGGGCAGAAGATATTGTTGATAGTCTGACAGCTGGCTTTTCTCAATTCATGTCAGCTAACAGCAATAGTTTTAAAATTACTAAATGGAAGAGTCACGAAAAGGCCTTAAAAGGATTGGTTTATAATTTTGTTTTCAGATTACCGGATTGGAGGCAAATTCTAATTCTCAACTCCGCCGAATTAGCCGGCTTATGGCATTTTCCTTTACCTTGTACAGAAACTCCTAGTATTAAGTGGCTTAGAGCCAAAGCCATTATGGCTCCTAACAATTTAGCGAAAGACGGAGGGATTATTTTGGGTGAAAATATGTACAGAGGGGCAGTGACGCCGGTTAGGCTACTTGATAGCGATAGGGGAAGACATGTCTACGTTATCGGACAAACTGGTGTTGGTAAAACTACTTTGCTGAAGCAGATGATTATTCAGGATATTGAGCAGGGTAAAGGCGTTTGTTACATTGATCCGCACGGTGATGATGCTGAAGATATCTTAGCCCATATCCCTAAGGAGCGAGCTCAAGATGTGATTGTGTTTAATCCTGCTGATAATGAACGACCCATTGGCCTTAATTTTTTAGAGATTAATTCCGACAGACCAGAAGAAAAAAACTTTGTCATTAATGAACTTTTAAGCATTATTGGAAAAATTTACGATCTGAAAACTACTGGTGGACCTATCTTTGAACAATACTTCAGGAACACTCTTCTTTTGCTTTTAAGTGATTCTAAAGCTGGTTATACCTTAATGGAGGTAGTCAGGGTTTTAACTAATCCTGATTTTAGACATTATCTCCTACTAAAATGTAATGATCCATTAGTGAAAGAGTTCTGGATCAAAGAAGCGGAAAAAGCCGGCGGAGATTTCTCTTTAGCCAATATGGCTCCCTATATCAATTCTAAATTAAGTCCTTTTCTTTCTAATGAGTTGATAAAATATATTGTCGGCCAATCACATTCCACGATAGATTTTAGAGAGATTATGGACCACCGTAAGATATTGATAGTTAAATTATCTAAAGGTTTGATAGGGGATATTAACAGTCAAATTTTGGGGATGATTATAGTGGGTCGTATTCTCATGGCTGCTTTTGCTAGGGCAGATATGGAAGAGTCTCAAAGACAGGATTTCAATCTTTATTTAGATGAATTCCAAAATATTACAACTGATAGTGTGGCAACTATTTTATCTGAGGCCAGAAAATACCATTTAAACCTCACTATTGCGCACCAATATATAGGTCAGCTCACAGAAAATATTCGTAATGCAGTCTTCGGGAACGTGGGTAGTTTGGTGACTTATAGAGTTGGCCCTATGGATACTGAAGTGCTTCTCAAAGAATTTGGCCCTATAATCAATGCTTATGATTTAGTTAATTTGGATAACTTTAAAGCTTATACGCGTTTAATGGTTAATAATACCACTACAGAGCCGTTTAGCTTAAATAAAATGTTTAAACCAAAACCCGGCAATCCCACATTAGCCAAACTCATG
>DAONFR010000055.1:0-2338 GCA_035403725.1 Minisyncoccota bacterium
ACGACCTTATTTATGGTCGTTGTGTAGCCGAGAATTTCAAAGAAGGAGAAGTTGACTTAAAAGAGGGAGACATGATCACCAGGGAAGTGGCTCGTGAAATTGATCGCTTATCTAACCCCGTAGTGAAAATAAGAACACCGCTTACTTGTAAGTCTCATGTCGGTGTTTGCCAAAAATGTTACGGTGCCGATTTGGCTACCAATAGAATGATTCAACTCGGAGAAGCGGTGGGTGTAGTTGCCGCCCAATCCATTGGTGAACCTGGTACCCAGTTAACCCTTAAGAACTTCCACAGTGGTGGTGTCGCGAGAGCTGTTGATATTACTCAAGGTTTACCTAGAGTTGAGGAAATTATTGAAGCCAGACCACCCAAGGGAGAGGTACCTGTCGTAGAAGTTGAGGGTATTGTTGACTCTATTGTTGTCGATGGTCCTTACCATATAATAAAGGTTACTCCTATCGTAGCCAAAGAAAAGACTTTGACCAAACGTGGACGTGCCAGTAATCGTTCTGCCATCCAGAGCAATGTTAAAATTGATGAGTTTGGCAATTGGGATTATTACTTGGCTAAAGAGCTTAATCTCTATGTCAAAAAGAATGATAGAGTGCAACCCGGGCAATCTTTATCCGAAGGTAGTTTGAATCCTAAGGTTTTACACAAAGTTGCTGGCCGTCGTGCAGTCGAAGAATATCTCATTCAAGAAATCAGAGCCGTTTACAGTCTAGTTAATGAAGCCATTAATGATAGACACCTTGAAGTGATTGTCAGACAAATGCTTTCAAGAGTCCAGATTACTGATGCCGGAGATTCCATCTTTGTGGCTGGTGAAATTGCAGATAAGTATCGCTACTTAGATGTTCGTGACGAAATGATAAAGAATAAGCAAAAACCTCCTGAGGCTACGCAAATTTTGACAGGTATTACTAAGGTAGCTGAAAATAGTAACAGTTTCTTGGCGTCTGCTTCCTTCCAAAAAGTTGCTTACACTTTAATTGAAGCTGCCCTTGAAGGGAAAATAGATTACTTAAGAGGCATGAAAGAAAATGTCATCATTGGACGCTTAATACCGGCTGGTACTGGTTACAAGATCGAACCACAGGTAGAAGCCTAAGAATTGCTAAAATAGAGCTTTTGGATTAAGATAGGGCAGTGTAAGCCCTATCTTTTTCTTTATAATTCTTATTATTTATGTTCACCAATGATTAACCCAGTACAAAAAAAACTTTTAAAAGTGAAAGACCTTAGCATTGCTGCTAACGGTAAAACTATTTTAACCAAGGTGAGTTTTAATTTACCTGAAAATACTTTAACTTTACTTTTGGGGCCCAACGCTGCTGGCAAAACCTCTTTAGCTGGTGCCATTATGGGTCTTGATGCCTATACTATAAAAGAGGGGGAGATTAACTTTGATGAGACTAATATTACTAAACTTTCGACTCCTGAAAGAGCGAAATTAGGTATTTTTTTAGCCTGGCAAAAAACACCAGTGATTGATAGTCTGAAAACTATAGATTTTCTTGAATATCTTGATTCTAATAATTTTGCTAAAGAACCCTTCGGGAGGGAGAAAATTTTAGCTAAAGGAAAATCATTAGGTCTTAGCGAAGAAGTACTGAACCGACCTTTGGGAGTAGGCTTTTCTGGAGGTGAATTGAAAAAATTGGAATTTTTGCAATTGTTAATCTTAAGACCTCGATTAGCTATCATTGATGAGCTGGAAGCCGGCCTAGATGTCCAATCCTTAAAAGTGTTCTCTAAGATTATTTTAGGTCTTAAAAAAGAGACCACGTTTTTGGTTATTAGCCATCAGATTAATTGGCAAAAGGCTTTGCAGGCTGATCAGATTTTAACTTTAAAAGACGGTACTATAGTAAAAAGCCGAGCTTAATTTATGGAAGAAGACAAACAACTTTATACACAATTAAAAAAAGTAGTTCTGGCTGTTAGCTCTCAAAAAAAAGAGCCTCTTTGGGTTCGGGATATGCGTCTTGAAGCGCTTAAACAATTTATTAAACTTTCTTTACCTGCTTTCCTTGAGCCTCTCGTTAAAATTAATTTGCACGATTTAAAATATTATTTAAAACCAGAAATTAATCCAGACGATTTGAAAAAAAAGAAGAATCAAGAATTTTTTCAACTCATGGCTAATATGGGTGTGCCAGAAGAAGATATGCTGAGACTCGGCGGCATCGGATTACAGGAAGAATCAGAAATGGTTTATGATTCTCTGGAAGAAAAATGGCAAAAGGAAGGAGTTATTTTTACTAGTATTGATAAAGCCATTCAGAAATATCCTAAATTGGTGCAAAAATATTTAGGCTCTGTGATTGCTACCAG
>DAONFR010000056.1:0-2330 GCA_035403725.1 Minisyncoccota bacterium
AATTTTGACCGTAACAGTCCGCGCCTTAATTATGGCTCCCAATGTCAAGAACCAAAGTAATAGTATTAATATCAACCATACCGAGGAAATAAATCAGAATAATTCATCACTCCTACAGCCCATATAATAATTTAATTAAAAAACTCCCTTGCGGGAGTATTTTGTTAGTCAAATTTTAAGCGGAACGTAAGACTTTGATTCTATCCTCTATTGGTGGATGGGTATCAAAGAGGCCCACAAACCAGCTTCTTTTGCCCGTAGAATCGTTTTTGAGCGGTGAGGCTATAAATAACGACTGAACGTTAGAAGGCACGTTTAATTTGTTGCTATCTTGTTCTATCTCTTCCAGAGCTTCGGCTAACCCCTCGGGAAAACGAGTAATAATACCGGCATTAGCATCAGCTACGTATTCGCGCTTACGAGATATAGCCATTTGCAAGAGAGTAGCTGCTAAGGGCGCCAGAATAAGAGCTAATAAAGCCAAAATTCCCCACAGAAGAGACCCCGAATCATTATTATTACTTCTCCGTGGGCGACCAGATCGACTAACCAAATTTATTATTACCCAAATCACGCTAACCATGGTAGCCGCTACACTAGCAAGAAGAATATCGTAATTCTTAATATGCGATAATTCATGAGCCAGGACACCCTCAAGTTTCCTCTTACCCTGAAGGTCAAATGACCCATCAGGATTGGTAGCAAATAAATTAAGCAAACCGGTCGTTACGCAGATAGCTGAATTTTTAGGATTGCGACCAGTAGCAAAAGCATTGGGAGCAGGATCATCTATGACATAAACTTCCGGAGTAGGTAAACCGACAGTTATAGCTAAATTTTCCACTATGTCATTGATGTAAGGATTATCTTCTTTGGTTGCCTTATGGGCATTAACCGAGCGAAGAATTATATCCTTGGAAAACCAATAACTGCGCCACACTTGAAAAAGACTTATAACTACTGCTACGTAGAAAATAACTGGTTCGTCATAAACATGTGACAGTAAATAGCCTAATCCACAAACCAGAGCCACAAAGCCAATAAGCAGAATCCACGTCTTGAAAACATTCCTCTGCGAAAAATCGTAAAGATTAGTCATTGCAAACTACAATAAAAGTTAAAATTCGACTTTGACGTTTTCTTTTTCTTCGGGAGTAGAGGTCTCAAAATATTTCTCTTCTTTGTAGCCCAACATATTGGCAGCAATATTAGAAGGGAAAGTAACCAACTTGGTGTTATAGCTTTCAACAGCTCCATCAAAGAATCTACGAGCGGCTTGAATTTTGTCTTCAGTATCAACTAATTCTCTTTGCAATTCTAAGAAGTTTTGATTAGATTTCAAATCAGGATAGTTTTCAGCCACAGCATAAATTTGGGGTAACATTTTACTAACGGCATCATTAGCCGCCATTTTATCTGCAGGTGAAGTCGCTTTCTCAAAATTAGTACGAGCTTCAGTAACTTTAGTTAAAACACCTTCTTCCTGTTTAGCATAACCTTTAACGGTACTCACCAAATTGGGAATCAAATCAAAACGTCTTTTTAGCTGAACATCAATATCAGCAAAAGCGTTCTTTACTCTCTGCTTGGCCTGGGCCAAAGAATTATAAACACCAACAAGGAACAGCGCGATGAGGGCTAAGGCAATTAAAAGAATAATCATATTTAAGCTTAATATTTATTAATTTATTAACTTATTAATTATAACGGTAAACTCTCATAAGAGCAAACAAGGAGGCTACAAAGCCTCCTTGTTTTTTAGCTTTAGTAATCCCCTCCCATTCCGCCCATATCTGGCATAGCTGGAGTATGATCATGATCTTTCTTTTCGGGAATATCAGTAATAACTGCTTGGGTAGTCAAAAACATTCCGGCAATAGAAGCGGCTTTTTCTAGAGCAATTCTCGTCACCTTCTTAGGATCAATTACTCCAGATTTGAGCAAATCTTCAAACTCGCCAGTCGCGGCATTAAATCCATAACCGTCTTGAGCCTCGCGAGCTTTCTGGGCAATCACCGCTCCATCGAGACCAGCATTGGTAGCAATTTGTCTGATAGGCTCTTCCAGAGCGCGTTTAATGATCGCTACACCAGTTTTTTCATCCTCGTCTTCTACTTTTAAATTTTCTAATTTAGCTGCAGCTCTTAAAAGAGCGACACCACCACCAGCCACAATGCCTTCTTCTACCGCAGCCTTGGTTGCATGAACAGCATCTTCTATTCTTTGTTGAATTTCTTTTTGTTCAACTTCTGTAGCAGCACCAGCTTTAATAACAGCTACACCACCAGATAATTTGGCTTGTCTTTCTTGTAGTTTTTCTTTGTCATAAG
>DAONFR010000057.1:0-2308 GCA_035403725.1 Minisyncoccota bacterium
GGAATACCACGGCCATCATCTAAAACACTGATCTTATCATCAGCCATTATTCTCACTATAATATTCTTGCAAAAACCAGCCATGGCCTCATCCAAAGAGTTATCTACGACTTCCCAGATTAAATGATGTACTCCATCAATACCGGTAGACCCGATATACATGCCAGGACGCTTTCTTACTGGTTCCAAGCCCTCTAAAACGTAGATGTCTTTGGCACCGTAAGATTCTGAAGCTTGGTTATCTTGAACTTTTTTATCAGCCATAATCAAATTAGTTAATGCGAATAAAAATTAAACTATCTAACTTCTACGTTCCAACGAGCCATCAAGTCTCTTTCTATCTTGTCCATGGCTTGATTGATTTCTTCAGCAGAAAGAGTTCTGTCTTTATGTCTGAAAAGTAAATGAAAGGCCACGCTTTTTTTATCTTCTGGTAAATTTTTTCCGGCATAGATATCGAAAACTTCAACATCTTCTAAAACCCCTTCTTGGGCGTCATTAATCAGCTTGAGAATATCAGCTATGGAAACATTCTTTTGAATCAAGATTGATAGGTCTCTTTTAGCTGCAGGATATTTAGTCAAAGGTACAACTTGCTTATTTGCGTTAGTTTTTAACACTAAACCCAAAAGAGCCGCTTCATCAATGTGGAAATAGAGGACAGATTTGATTTGATTAAAGGTAATTAAAGTTTCTCTTTTGAAGAAACTTACCCATCCCACCACTTGATCTTCCACTTCTATATTTAGAATGGTTTTACTATCTATATTTTCTAAACCAGTATAGCGTTCATCATTAGCCAGGGAGAAATGTGCCTGCAAACCTTCTCTTGCCAGCCAACGTATAATAATGCCTTTACTGACTCGCAAAAGTTCTTCAGGCTCCTCTGTAAAAGTCGCCAAAACCCCTGCGAGATAAGGAAATTCTTTGAACTGATTGTTATTTTTCTCGTAAGTTTTTCCTGTTGATATCAGTCGAATGCTGTTAATAGTTAAAAAATCGTTAACTTGTTTCTCCGTGTTTTTTAAACCTTTCAACAGATTAATGAAAGATAAGGGCTGCAAATAAGCGGCATCTTGGCTAACTGGATTAACCAGATTCACGGTTCTATTCTGCCAATAGGCGTTTAACTCGTTGTAATCATTATTGCCAATAAAGGAGTATGTATAGACATCATAAAATCCTTGGCTAATAAAATAATCTTTGGCACGAGCTTCCAAATTCAACTGTTCGTTGGGCTCTGGCATAGTCAAAAATCCTAGTGGCTTTTGGCTTTGGAGAGAATCGTAGCCGATCAAACGAGCAGCTTCCCCTATAATATCTTCTGCCTCTGTTATATCTAGCCTATAATAAGGAATAGTTACCAACCAAGCAGAAACCTTATTCTTCTTAATATTTTTTACCTTGAAGCCCAAGGCATTTAATTTCTTTTTCGCTTCATTTAAGTCTATCGTCTGTCCAATAATTTGAGCGAATCGCTCTAGGGGAACGATGAGTTCTCTTTCCTTGCCCTTGGTACCGTCTTCCCATACACCAACATCAATTGCTTCTTTGGCTATGGTCCCACCAGCAATTTTTTGAATTAAATGGCAGACACGATTCAAGGCAATCTCTGTTAGTTCTGGCGGTAGTTTATGCTCAAATCTCCAAGAGGCATCAGTCTTGAGCTGCAATTTTACACTTGTTAAATGAGTGGCCCAATAATCAAAATTGGCACTTTCTACGACAATATTTTTTGTAAAGCTGCTAATAGCTGCTCGCTGTCCGCCTTTTATACCAGCTATGCCCAAAGGCTCATGGCTGTCAGCAATAACGAGAGTACTTTCGTCTAATTTATAAGTATCATTATCAAGAGTAGTAATAATTTCGCCCTTCTTAGCATCACGAATTACTATGTTTTTTAATTTTGGTCCTTGCTCCCCTTTGGTCGTACTATCAATTCTTTCATAATCGAAAGCATGCAAAGGTTGCCCTAATTCTAGCATTGTATAATTAGTTGCATCTACAATATTATTTATAGGACGAAGACCGCAGGTAACTAATTTTTCTTGCATCCAAATAGGCGAAGGTTTAACGGTCACACCTAAAATAAGCCGACAACTGTAACGTCGACACTTTTTGTTATTTTGAATTTTTACTTTTAAGTAATCTTCAATTTTAATTTTACTGTCCAACTTGAGCTCCGCAGGAGGCATTTTAAGTTTACGGTTTGTAATAGCCGCCAATTCCCTACTAAGTCCCAAATGATTAGAGACATCTCCTACCCTATTGGAAAGTAAATCTACCTCCAAAATCTCTCCAGTATTAGT
>DAONFR010000058.1:0-1885 GCA_035403725.1 Minisyncoccota bacterium
GTCCAGTTCGTAAATCTAGCAGAACTTCTGTAATTTTAGGAATGACATCTCCTGCTCTGGTAACGACTACGGTATCGCCTATTTTAAGGCCCAACCTTTTAATTTCCTCTTTGTTATGTAGGGTCGAGCGAGTAATCACTGTGCCGCCAACCAGCACTGGTTTCAAATGAGCTACTGGAGTGATCACTCCTGTCCGGCCCACTTGAACTGAAATATCCTCTACTATCGTAGAGGCCTGTCGAGGAGCAAACTTATAAGCAATAGCCCATTTAGGAGCTTTACCAACTATGCCTAAAATCTTTTGAAAGTTTATTTCATTAACATTAATGACTGAACCATCTATTTCATATTCTAGAGCGTCTCTGTCTTTACCCAACTGCTCATAAAATTTATAAACACCAGCTAATCCATGCTCCAAAAAATTATGGGGATTAGTCTTGAATCCCAGGGCTTTCATTATTAAATGTTCTTCTTCATGGGTAGTCTGGCCTAGGTCAGTCACCAAAATATAACCATAGGCATCAAGCTTACGCGCAGCCGTCACCTGTGGGTCTAGCTGTCTAATAGAGCCAGCCACTAAATTTCGCGGATTGGCATATAAGGGTAGGCTCTCTTTTTCCCTTTCCTTATTAATTCTGACGAATTCTTTTTTGGTTAAAAAAACCTCACCTCTAATCTCAATAACTTCTGGCCAATTTTTTTCTATTTTTTGAAGAGAATTCTTTAACCCCAGCCTCTTTAATTCCCGAGCAATAGTTTCTTTGTCATTCAAACGAAGTGGAATAGCTTCAATAGTTTTTAGATTCTGAGTCACATCTTCCCCTATATAACCATCTCCCCTGGTTGAGCCTTCTGTAAATAACCCATTTTTATAAACAAAAGACATGGCTAGCCCATCAAACTTTTGTTCACAATAAAAATCTAAATCAGTCTCTCCTGGCAAAAGCTTAATAATACTTGCGTACCAGGCTTCCATATCTTCTCGACTAAAAGCATCATTTAAAGAAAGCATCCTTATGGAATGCTTTATTTTTTTGAACTCGGCTAAAGGTTTTCCTGCTACTCTTTGGGTCGGCGAGTCAGGCGTAATTAATTCTGGATGAAGAGCTTCTAAATCGAACAGTTCTTTTTTTAAAGAATCTAAAACCTCGGGAGCGACAATATCCTTGTCCAGAACATGATAGCTATAACGATATTTCTCTATAGCCTCTCTTAATTTAGCTATCCTTTCTTTGACTTTATCTAAGCTGTCCATAATTATTATTCAAAATTCACCTCAATTGAACGCTCTGTCGAGCCAACCTGTCCCGTAGTGACTATTCCTGCATCATCACATTGTAAAGTCGTATAAGCGCCTACAACAACTCCCTGTGAATTTTGCACGTTTTGTGGATACTTTAACGGGGAATAAGGTGATGCACAATTATTTTGAATGTAGGTATAAAGATTACCTTCGCTAGCCCAATCAGCTAAGTAAAAAGCCTTCAAAGAAGTTACCGAATCGTTAGATAACTTTAGGTCCCTGATAAAGATAGTACTTAAACTAAAAGTAATTATAACAGCTGCACTTAAAAGGAGTAAACTAAAAAGTAAAACTTGGCCTCTTAAATTATGTTTTGTTCTAATAATCATAGCTATGAAGAAAAATTGAGATTACGCGGAGTAACGGCCGTCTGCAGATTGTAGTGATTATTATTCTTATCGGTAGCGTCTAAAACAATAACTACTGTTGGCTGGTTAGTTCCCTTGACCCCATCGCTAATATAAAAACGCGCATAGTTAACTGTTATACTAGGGTCCAAAATAGATAAAGGGGTACCATGATCTCTTGAGACCCTTATCTGATGTAAATAGTCGTCGTAACTATATTCTACCTCATGCCTTA
>DAONFR010000058.1:1895-2286 GCA_035403725.1 Minisyncoccota bacterium
CAAAAGTTAGCTCCTTAGCACTTTCAGAAGCTCCGGCCATAGTGAAGTTATTTTGAAAATCATAGCTCTTAGCCATTCGAATATCCCTTCCCATGTAATCTAAGGCAAAACGAATATTATTTTCAGTCTTTAAAAAATCATATAACCTTCTCTCTTGCCTAACGAAACTTACATATATAGAACTGACAGAAGTAACTACCACTAAAAAAACAGTTATAGCCACTAATGACTCTACCAAAGTAAATCCAGTTTTATGTTGAAACCTCTTTTTTTTCATGTTTAAGGAGTAGGATTTAACCAATTATAAAGTCGGTCTGTAGCGGTAATAATTTGGTCTTTGCCCCTAAGGTTATATCTAACCTCTGCTGTCACATCTATAGAATCTTTGGCC
>DAONFR010000059.1:0-2241 GCA_035403725.1 Minisyncoccota bacterium
GTCTCGTGGACAGAAGCTGGTTCTTACCATCGGTAAGAACACAGCTGCTCTGAATGGAAAAGTAGTTTCTATTGATTCGGATCCCAGGGTCGTGCCTACTATTACTAATGGTAGGACTTTGTTGCCTTTGAGATTTGTGGCCGAAGCTTTTGGTTTCCAAGTTGATTGGAACGCACAGGCTCGGAGTATCGTACTTACATATGGCGGGGGAAGCTAGCTCCCCCCGCTTTTTTATTTGTCTAAGAATATTTAGTTTGCTTGATTCACTAAAAGTTATATAATTAACTATATAGTTTTTATTTTAATTATGAAGGAATTTTTTAAAAAATATTTTAAGTACATTTTAATCGTTTTGTTTTTTGTGGGTGTAGGTTGCTTTTTGTTTTTTTATCTAACCAGCTTTAATTATTTAGCTCAAAATAAAGCAGTGGATTGCAGTAACTTTAGTCACATCCAGGTTAGTAATACTGAAGGTAGCAAGGGCATTGTTTATAATCCTTGGTGTTCGGTTAGTAGATTGGGTAAGCTGTCCTTATATAATGTACTGCAACCTGATAAAACAAAAATGGAAAAAGCTTCTTTTCTTATTCGGTCGGTTAACCTAGGTGACTATTTCAAAGGACCAACCTATCTAGTTGTAGACGAGGAGACTATTAATAATAAAGTTATTAATCAACTGCTCTGGCAAGAAGGCTTCTCCAGCCAGGGTTCCACCATTAAGTTGGAATTGCCTAAAAATAATACTGCTATTTGCGGTGATATAAATATTGATGACTTAACCACTCCTATTAAGGTTTTTTCCGGAACGCAAGAAATACCTTTAAGATTGGCCAAGGATAAATATTATTTTTGTACCTCGGTGTTGCCATTGGAACAACCACCCTTGTTGAGTGTTGCTTTTAAAAATACTCCTGCCTTTAACTCTTTCAAAATAAAATTATATTTTCCACCTGTTTCCGAACAGGGTAATTTGGTATCTGTGGCGGATTTTATTAACAATCATGATTACTTTGTACCCTTTGATTTGGGTCAGTTATCTTTTCCCTTATAGAAATTGTTGTACAGTTTTAATTTTGGATAAAATAAAATCAAAATATGGTCTTTACTATAATGGGTAATCTGGGACGTAGAGCACAAGGTAAACACATAAAAAATAGCGAATTATTATTGATAATCGTTGGACTTCTAATTATTTGTTGTCCATCTAGTTTGGCTGCTACCAAATCTTCAGGATTGGCTTACTTAGATGCTGGTTATCAACCCCAAGATGTTGAAGTTGGCCAAGTGATTAATGGCGTCTGGGTTTGGAAAATGAAAGACGGAAAAGTCATTGCCAATACTAATGATATTAGTGACGTGGAAACTATAGTCAGTTTTAAGACGGTTGATTACGATAACATTAATCTTGCCAATATGACGACTTCTGTTAAAAAGGATGGCACGGTTAATGATTTTACCTCATCGACTGTAGATGCTACCAACGGACAGGAGAAAACCTCGACTTCTTTGAGTTTGGGTACACTAACCGATGCTCAGATTCAAGTGGGGGCGGATGGCAGCATTCAATTGACTACCGATTCTAATTATGATACTGAAAACAAAGGCTACCTGTATGATATTGGCAATGGCAAAACAGAAGGTGTGAAGCCTAATTTACAGAAAATTAAATTAAATTTAACAGCGACTGAAGGTAATTTGGCTTTATTAAAACAAGCCCTCTCCGATATCGCAGCAGGAAAAGATATTTCTCAGACTATACTTGGCACAGTAGATATGGGGTATGGGGGTTTAGATGATGTAACTATTAAGTCAGTGGGTGGAAAAGCGGTATTTTACTCTACAGGAACTGGTCCTAGGAAGTCCGCGGGTACTGCACTGGAAGGCCCGGGTTTTAGTATCCCCAACTATAATGCCGTAGCTACTAATACTAGTGTAGCTACCAATACATCTTTTAGCGACAGCGTTTCTTCCTTTGTAAGTAGTAATGATATTTTTGTAGTTAATACAGATGGTAATACCTCTTCAAGTGCATCAAAAATTATGACGGTAGCCCAACTGGTTAATAAATGTGTTAGCCGATGTGCTGCTAGTGATACCAGTAAAACTGTTTGTACCAAAGAATGTAATCGTCCTCGTTGCGGTTGTCGAGACACCGATGGAGATGGGGTGATCGAGGCCGTTTGTGAAGCAGGACAGTTCGGAAAGGAATGCTTAGGTGTAGCTAGCTGTAATATAAGAGTA
>DAONFR010000060.1:0-2176 GCA_035403725.1 Minisyncoccota bacterium
CCCAATCAAAGATTTCTCGGCTTTTTTCCATATTATAGCCGATAGTCTCTCCGCCTAAAGCAATCCCCTCAAAAGGTAAAGCGGTAATCTCTTGGGCTGATTGAATTCTTAAGTCTTTGAAAGTACTACCTTGAATAATTCCAAAAAGTGCCGGTTGTTTTTTTAAATCTTTGCGTTTATTTAATTTATTATTTTCCTCTATACATCTCTTAGCCCAAGCAGTAGTTCTCGTCACGGCTTCTTGGGCATATTTATGGTCGTCATTATCAGGGGTACATTCATCAAAGGCCATAATAATATCCGAGCCTATCAGATGTTGAGTTTGAATAGATAATTCAGGAGTAAAAAAACATTTTTCTCCATTTAGAGGTGATTTAAAATTTACTCCCTCTTCGGTGATTTTGGCTAAGGGCTGTCCACCTTGGAATTTTTTTTGAGATAAACTCCAAACTTGAAAACCGCCAGAATCGCTTAAGATAGGTTTAGGCCAATCCATAAAACCATGAATATCCCCCACCTTTTTATTAATAATCTGTAGATTTTTTAAACCGGGTCTTAAAAATAAATGATAGGTATTCACTAAAAGAATTTCTACGCCGATTTCTTTTAAATCTTCTGGGGTCAGTGACTTAACTGTAGCCTGAGTGCCAGGTGGCATAAAAATAGGAGTTTTAAAAACACCATGATTGGTAGTTATCTGACCCGTATGGGCGTAAGTTCCTTTTTTAGTTTTTAAAAGTTTGTATTTAAACATATTATTTTATAAGCATGCCATCACCAAAAGAATAAAAACGATATTTATTCTCAATAGCTTCTTTGTAAGCGTTTATGACTATATCTCTCCCCTTCTGCCAACCTTCTTTGCCTAGATATGGTTGAGCAGCAAAAGCGGAGGTAAGCATTAAAGGGGTAGAATTTGGCAAATGAAAATTGGTAATTAATTCCGTAATAAATTTATAATGATAACCTGGGTAAATAAAAATGCTGGTCCAACCACTTAATTTGTCTAAGACCCCCTTCTCATTGGCAGCTGATTCTAAAGTTCGAGTGGCGGTTGTACCCACGGCAATAATGTTTTTGCCTTCTTTTTTGGCAACATTTAAAATATCTGATACATCTGGTTTTATTTCATAATATTCAGCATCCATTTTATGATCGCTAACTTCATTGACTTTAATGGGTTTAAAAGTGCCGAAGCCAACATTTAAAGTAATGTAGAGAATCTGGATGCCTTTATTTTTTAGTTCTTCTAAGAGATCATTATCAAAGTGTAGTCCAGCCGTAGGGGCGGCCACTGAGCCTTCGCGTTCAGCATAAACAGTCTGGTATTCTTTTTGTAAACTATTTTGATTCAGCGAGGTATTTTTAATATAGGGCGGAATAGGCATCTCGCCAATAGCATAAACAGCGGAGCGTAATGCTTCCCCCGATAAATTGAATTCCAAAACGCTGCCAGTTTCTGTTTCTTCTATTGCTTTAGCTTTTAACTCGTCCGAGAACATAACTTCTTCCCCTACCTTAAGTCTAGGGCTGCCAATAGTTAACCATTTGTTTTGCCAGAGACCCGTGCTCGTGAAATTTAAATCCTGCGGTTGGAGTAGCAAGACTTCAACGTGTCCTCCTGTAAGTGTTTTTTGTCCTAAAAGTCGTGCGGGAATAACTTTAGTATCATTCAAAACTAAAATATCGCCAGCTTTTAAAATTTGCGGTAAATCTGAAAAATGATGATGTTCTACCAGTCCCGTTTCTCTATTGAGCACCATTAGTTTGGCTAAGGGCCTAGGATTAAGAGGGTTTTGAGCGATTAATTCTTCAGGCAATTCATAATTGAATTCTTCGATAAGCATACAAAGTTTTAAATAGTTTCTTTAAGAAAGGCGTTTAAATCGTCGTAAACATCGGGTGGTATTTCCAATGGCTTATTCACAGGACTTTCTCCTGGATAGCGCCAAGCGCTGATAATAAAAATCTGACCATTCCTCTTTTGGTACATGGTCCAAATTTCTTCTTTGTGGTGTTTGTAAACTCTGCCCCAGTTATTAAAGGCCGATGGTTTTTTAATGGCAGTTGTCTGATAAGGAGAAACTAACTTATTAGGTACCATAACAGCCAAAGTATTAGTGGCTATACCTTCTTCCATTCTAAAGGGACTACGCAAAACATTTTTAATCTTATT
>DAONFR010000061.1:0-2170 GCA_035403725.1 Minisyncoccota bacterium
CGGTATTTTTTGATGAGAAAGGTTATTCCCAGCTTTCAGAAACAGCTTTGTGGTAAGAGCAGCTAAAAGGCAGGGGTGATTTGATGACTATCGGAAAAACAAAATCGGATAAAGCTTTTGATATAATAAACTATTCATTTATTTTAATAATATTATCATCAAAATAAAGTTGCAATATTGATATGGCGGTAGAAAGTTTATTATTTTCAGCTACGGTTTTACCTACTTTTTTAGCAAGTGATTCATATACTTCCAAACTATCACTAATATGCTTTCTTTGTTTTACTTGCTGATTATTTATTAAAACTAACGATTCGTTATATCTTAAAGAGCCTGCCGTAACAACATCAATAGCATCGGCAAGTCCACCCATTAACTCTTTAAAAAAACCCGTACCCTTACCCATAGTAAGAATAAGTTTCTTCCATTCGCCATTAAATCTTGCCGTCTGTCCTGTTAAGGTATCCATCTTAATAGCCGCCATTTTATCCATTTCACCGTTAGCATTTTTAGCCTGTTTGGTAAAAAGTTTAAGTTGGTCGGTGTTATTCATCATAATATTGAATAAGTTGGCTGCTCTTTTATCGGTAATCTGGAACATAGTTCCTAAATCAGCACCTTTTTCTTTAAGTCCTTTTAGGGCGTTCATAAACCCTTCTAATCCATATACCGTTCCACCTATTGCTTTTGAAAATTTAGAGGTAGGATTAAGCATCGAATTAAATACTTGCCTTAATGCAGTACCAGCCATAGAGCCCGACATCATATTATTGGAAGCCACCATTAAAATAGCGGAAACTTCCTCAAATGAAAATCCAGCTTCTGCGGCTATATTTCCCACATATTTCATGGATTCTTTAAACTTGCTTAAATCCAACATGGATTTATTGAAAGCAAGTCCCATTACGTCGGCTATATGTTTTGTGTTATCTGCGTTAAGTTTAAACCCATTAATTATTCCGCCAAGTAGTTCTGATGTATTCTCTAAACTATCATCAGTTGCTGTTGCGGTCTTCAAAGTAGGCTCTATCATTGCTGCAATTTGCTTAATGGTAAATCCAGCCTTTGAATAAACCTCTTCTAATTTAGCAATATCAACAGCGTTAAATAATGTAGTTCCAGAAAGAGCGATGGCTTTTTGCTTCAAATTCTCAAATTCCGAGGCTGTCGCACCCGATACGGCTTTAACACCTGCCATTGCATATTCAAAGTCTTTAAGTGTGTTGTAGGCGTTAGAAATGCCTTGCATCGCCATTTGAATACCCTGGAAGGCTACATAATAACGCAAAAGATATTTTCCCCAACTTTGAATAAAGTTACTACCGCCGCCTTTTTTAGGGACGGCATTAAATTCTTTAAATTCTTTATTTAGTTTTGCCAATTCCGCCCTTGCTGTTGCCGTTTTAGCCTTTAGCTTATCCATTTCATTCGTCCATTGAGGGGATGGCGTAGCCCCCTCACGACGTTGTGCGTATAGTTTCTTTAATTCCGATGATAACCTATTAAGTTTTAATCGTGCTATTTCTATATCCTCAGCTAAATTTTTAGCAAACCCAGCGCCACTAACCTTACTGGTCATTTCTTTATTTAGCTCATTAATAGATTCTTTTGTAGAATCAATGGTTCTTTTAAAACTTAATTGTTCCTCAATAAATTTATTAATATTAGATATAAAATTAACATCTATGTTCATTTTTCAGCGTCTTTTTCTAATCTGTTTAAAACATGGTAAAATTCAAATATATCCATTTTTTTAATATCTTGATAGTTAAATCCTTTTTCGGTCATTCTTGTTAATATTGTCGCCCAATATTCATCCATTTCAATTTCAAATTTGCTTATTAGCTCTATTTGTCTTTCAGTTTTTTTGAAATACTTTGGGAAACGCTTAGATAATTCTCTATCAAGCCGCTCACCGAATTGGCGGCTAATTGAAAAAAACTGTTAACATCGTATTCTTTCCAGTCGTCAATTTTTATTTTAGCCTTAGCCAAGTCCCAAACTGACAAGTCTTCATCATCAGAAACTAAAAATAATGTGCAGAATAAAAATACATCATCCGCTCTTTCGGTGAAGTCCTTTACCTTTTGAGTGTAGTTATAAATCATTGTCCATCCTTCTACACCTTTACCCTTATTTGCTAAAGCAATAGCGGTATTAAGAGTTTCTA
>DAONFR010000062.1:0-2160 GCA_035403725.1 Minisyncoccota bacterium
GAAACCCAAATCACCTTTACAAATAAAAAGATTTATGAGAGTATTAAAATGGGTGAGGTTCAGGAACGATGGGTTAAAACAACCGATAACAAGGATATGCTAGTTTGGGTGATCCTCCCGCCAAACTTTGATAAGACTAAAAAATACCCAGCGCTTTTGTACTGCCAAGGCGGACCACAGAGCACGGTTAGCCAATTCTGGAGCTACCGTTGGAATTTTCAAATTATGGCTGCTAATGGCTATGTAGTTGTTGCGCCAAATAGAAGAGGAGTTCCATCTTTTGGAAAAGCATGGAATGCCCAAATCTCAGGCGATTATAGTGGCCAGAATATAAAGGATTACCTAAATGCTATTGATGATGTAAGAAAAGAACCTTGGGTAAATAACGATAAGTTGGGCTGTGTTGGAGCTAGCTATGGGGGTTACTCAGTTTTCTATCTTGCTGGACACCACCAGAAAAGGTTTAAAGCATTTATTGCCCATTGTGGTATGTATAACTTTGAGAGTTTTTATGGAGCAACTGAGGAAACTTGGTTTCCAAACAACGATTTAGGTGGTCCATACTGGGACAAAAACAATGCTATTGCCCAAAAATCGTATGCTAACTCACCCCATAAATTCGTTCAAAACTGGGATACACCTATAATGATTATTACCGGTGAACGTGATTATAGAATACCTTTTACCGAAAGTTTACAAGCATTTAATGCTGCACAGCTAAGGGGGATTCCTTCTAAACTCCTTGTATTCCCCGATGAAACCCATTTTGTGGTAAAACCCCAAAATGCTGTGGTTTGGCAGCGTGAGTTTTTTGGTTGGCTCGATAAATGGCTGAAATAAAACAATTTGAGTTTATAATGTTATTTCTCGAAAGCAGTCCATTTTTTGGACTGCTTTTTGTTTTACAGACTATTGTGTAAAACTACAAGGGTTGAAAGGTGTTTTAAATCATCGTTAAAAAGGACTAAATGCATGTTTAATCTATAACCTAATGGACTTCTTCACGTAATAAATATAAGTTTTCATAATATTTTGTATGGTTCAGCAGCAGAGAGATAGAGGGCTTATAAAAGCTTTATTGAGTTTGGTATTTGTATTGTTTTTTTCTTTTACATTTTCCCAAAATCCGAAAATTGATAGTTTAGTTCAGCAGTTTAATAAGATTAATGACGATAAGCTTAAACTTGAAACGGCTATTAAAATCGGTAGAGAGGCGTATTATGTTGATACTACTTTGTATTTAAAATATGTTAATATTGCGCTTAATCTATCCCAAAAAGCAGTAGAAAAAAAGAGAGAGGGAAAGATTTACCTAGCACTAGGATATTTTTATAGCGAACGAAATCTTTATAAAGCTCTTGATTATGCTAATTCATGTCTTAATATTTTTAAAGAGTTAGATAGCCTAAACTATTTATCACAAGCCTATACTCTGCTCGGGACTATTTACTATTACAATGGCAACTATAGTAAATCCTTCGAAAACTACTTTGAAAGTTTAAAGATTAACGAGCAGCTAAAAAACGAGAAAGATCTTCCTGTTGATTATAATAATCTTGCCATAATTTATTCTGCACAAAAGAATAATCAAAAAGCCTTAGAATATTTTTTTAAAGCACTTAAGATCAACCAGAGGTATGGAAGTACAGGTTCGTACTCAGGGAACCTCGTGAATATCTCTATGACCTATGGTGATATGGATAGCATTAAGCAGGAGGTTAAATATGGTGAGATGGCTCTCGATACTGTTCGTAAATATGGAGATAATGAAGCATTATCACATATTCTTCTGAGTTTAGGGTACACTTATGTAAAGTTAAAGGAATTTGAAAGGGCCGAAAAATACTACGCTGAGGCTGAAGGCATGTTCGTTAAACAGGGTAGTAGATACTACTTGTATTACCTCTATTCATCAAAGGGACAGCTCTATAAGGAAAAGAATGAATTGGCTAAATCAATTGATTTCTACAAATTAACGCTTAAAAACGCCCAAAAGGATGGAATATCTGCATTGATTCAGGATGCAAGTCTGGCGCTAAGTAAAATTTATAAAGATCAAAAGGACTATAAAGAAGGTTTAAAATATTATGAAATATACCATAACATATCAGATTCTATTTTTAATGTTGAAAAATCGAAGACAATATCAGAGCTTGAGCT
>DAONFR010000063.1:0-2158 GCA_035403725.1 Minisyncoccota bacterium
GTAGAATAGCGGTCTCCAAAACCGTTGATCCCCGTTCGAATCGAGGTACCCCTGCACTACAAAACCGATCTATGAGATCGGTTTTAAAGTCCAATGTCTAAAATCTAAAGTCTAAACAGAATCCAGAATCCAGAATCCGGCTCGTTAATTAACGAACTAAATTCCACGGCCTGATTTTAGTTTTGAAATTTGAGATGTGTTTGTCTTTCCAAACGAGGTTCTTTCTGTTAAACTAAATAAAATCTTGTTGCAGCAAAGATGGAAAATATTTTATTACAAATTAAAGCGCTACGAGAAGAGGTCCGAAATTTAGCGGACCGTCTTTGACTTAGAAACTAAAAAGAAAGAAGAGATTACCCTGAAAAAAGAAAGTTTAGAAAATAACTTTTGGGTAGATCATTCATTGGCCGAAAGTAAGCTAGCAAATCTCAGTATCTTACAAAAGGAGATTGCTTTATTTTCTGGTTGGGAACAATCATTAAATGATGCGGTAGAACTTTACCAACTGGCAGCTGTCAGCAATGATTCTAAAATGATAGGGGCTCTGAATAAAGACTTACAAGATATTGAGGACGGTATTAATAAAAAAAAGATAGAATTATATTTCAGTGGCCCTTATGACAGGACTAATGCTATTTTGTCTATTTATGCTGGAGCTGGGGGGAATGATGCCGAAGATTGGGCGAGAATGCTCAAGGAGATGTATTATAACTACCTAATAAACAAGAACTTTAAAGTTTCTGTTTTAGAGGAACATCTGAATGATTATAAAGGCATTAAGCAAATCTCTCTTGAAATAGTCGGTGCCTATGCCTTCGGAACATTAAAAAAAGAAAAGGGTGTGCATCGTTTAGTGCGCATTTCACCTTTCTCGGCTGCCAAATTGCGGCACACATCTTTTGCTTACGTGGAAGTCTTGCCTGTATTACAACCAGAAGACTTAACTCTCAACCCAGCTGATTTGGAAATAGATTTGTTTAGGGCTTCTGGACCCGGGGGGCAAAACGTTCAAAAAGTAGAAAGTGCAGTAAGAATTACTCATAAACCCACTGGACTTATAGTGGTTTCACAAAGCCAACGTACTCAAAGTAGTAATAAGGAAAAAGCCATGGAGCTATTACGAGCGAAATTATTTTCTCTCCAAGAATCCCAACACGCCAAAACCTTAACTGACTTAAAAGGTAGCAAAACAGAGATAGAATGGGGACACCAAATAAGATCCTATGTCTTACATCCTTACCAATTAGTCAAAGACCATCGTTATAATTTGGAAATCAAGGACGCAGTCACTGTTTTAAAAGGTAATTTAGATCCCTTTATAGAAAAGGAAGTGACTACCGCCGAAGAAACTGGCAATTTTTAATTAAAGGGGTATAATAAGCAGCACAGATGGCTCTTATATATTTTAAAGACATTTCTAAGGCTTACAACAGCAATTTAGTGCTAGATGATATTAATTTTAGTGTTGAGGCTGGGGAATTTGTGTCTTTAGTGGGCAAATCAGGAGTAGGCAAAACTACTCTTCTAAAATTGATAATCGCTGATGAACAGCCCTCTTCTGGGCATGTGATTTTTGATGACCAAGATCTCAGCAAACTTAAAGGTTCACAACTCTCTTTAATAAGACGTAGAGTGGGAACCGTTTTTCAAGATTTCAGGTTGTTTAATGATAGAACAGTTTTTGAAAATGTGGCCTTTCCCTTAGAGGTACTCAATCAGCCAGATGAAATTATCCAAGATCATGTCACAGAAGTTTTAAAGTTAGTCGGTCTCGATGCCTTAAAAGAGCAACTACCCGTTTGCTTATCAGCTGGTGAAAAGCAAAGAGCTGCTATTGCTAGAGCTCTTATTCATGGTCCGGACGTCATTATTGCGGATGAGCCAACGGGGAACTTAGACCCTATTAATACCTGGGATATCATGAAGCTCCTATTACGAATTAACGAATTGGGAACTGCTATCATTCTGACTACTCACAATAAAGACGTGGTTAATAAAATTGGCAAAAGAGTAATCAGTTTAGAAAATGGTAAAATTATCAGAGACGAATTAAACGGGCAATATATTATCTAAATATTTTCAATGTTCTTAAGCTTTAAACGAATATTCAAGGCAAGTTGGCAAAGCATTACGCGCAATTGGTGGTTATCTATAGCCA
>DAONFR010000064.1:0-2145 GCA_035403725.1 Minisyncoccota bacterium
GTTTACTTATATGCCATTTATTTTATTCCTTTATCCTTGGCCTTATGTTGCAGGTTTCTTAGACTATTACGTCTTTAGGAAAAGGAACGCTCAGTGGATAAAAACTCCAAGAACGAAAGGGTAGTGGGATACTTCGGGGTAAAGTCTAATTTCTAATGACCAAACCAAAATTCAGATTTTGTTTTTTGGATGCTGTTTAGACATTAGACATTAGAAATTAGAAATTAAAAAACAGCCATTATGGCTGTTTTTTCTGTTTCCCTAGTTTACTCTCTCTACGTATTCGCCAGTATCAGAATTAATTCTTATGGTGTCGCCTTCTTTTATAAAGAGGGGAACATTAATTTCATAGCCTGTTTCTATTTTAACTGTTTTCATAGCTCCAGTAGCAGTATTACCTTTTATGGCTGGCATAGCTTCAGTGATTAGCATTTCTACCTTGGGGGGAATTTTGAAATCAAATATTTTTTCATCAATACTCATAAGGCTAACGGGCATTTTTTCTTTCATGAAGTGAATACGGTTACCGGCAGTTTCTAAGGGCAAGTTTATTCTTTCATTGGTTTTAGGGTCTTGAAAAACGATATTGGTTCTATCGTGATAGATATAGTTGGCGTTTCTGTATTCCAGATCCATTTCGTCGAACTGTTCTCCAGACTTGAAGTTGCGATCCAGGACTTTGCCACTAATAAGGTGCTTAAGTTTTGTTTGGGTAAAAGAAGAACCTTTACCTGGTTTAACAAAAGCTACATCTACTATTTGAAAGGGTTCGTTATTAACTTTAATAACCATACCCTTCTTGAAATCATTAGGACCAAGCATAGATAATATTTTAGAATTTGTATTTACGTATACAGAATTTATACTTGATTTGTCGGGAAATCTAAATATTCCCGTAAATCAGACAAGCCCAATAGTAACATAAAAAGTCGATCTAGTCCAATAGCTATGCCACTCGTAGGCGGTAAACCGATTTTTAGGGCCTCTATTAAGTCGTTATCCAGAGGAAAAACTTCTTTGCCGATTTTATTTCTTATTTTTTGTTCTTCTTCAAATCTATCCTGTTGTTCCTGTCCATTAGTGAGCTCTGAAAAGCAATTGCCAATTTCTATTCCACCCAAATAGAATTCAAATCTTTCTGTCCAAAAGCTAGTCTTACTTTTTCGTTTAGCCAAAGCTCCTTGAGGGAGAGGGTAGTCATAAATTATGATAGGTTTGTTTTTAGGAAACTGGGGTTCTAAGTAATTGAGAAATACTGAATAAAAGAGGTCGTTCCAATCATCAATTTTATCAATATCAATATTAAGTTTTGCAGTTTTAATTGCTTTTTTGAATTGATCTATCGTTTGGCATTTATTTAAGTCTAAATGTGCCCATTTTTTGCAGGCATCATTTACCTTTAGCCTTAACCAAGGAGTTTTTAAATCAATAGCAATATGGTTGTAGTTAAGCTTTGTGCCGTGACCTAAGGATTGGTTGAGGGTTAGCACCAATTGCTCTAGATCATACATTACCTGTGTGTAATCAGCGAATGAACGATACCATTCTAAAATAGTAAATTCTGCGTTATGGTAAGGACTATTTTCCTCATGCCCTCTAAAGCTCTTGGTAATTTCAAATACATCTCCAATGCCAGTAGCTAAGAGTTTTTTTATATTATATTCAGGGGAGGTAATCAACCAGCCTTCGGAAGTTTTGATAGGGTCCAAAAATGGTTCCATTCCAGGAACGGAATTTAAAAGCGGAGTAAAAACTTCTGTAAACTTTTTCTGAGAGAAGAAGTCACGAGTTGTTTGAGCAAGAGTAGCTTTTTGTTTAATTAACCTTACGCGAGAAGGATCAGTTACACCTTTTTGCCAGTTTTTGGCATTTTTATTCCACCACTCTTCAAAATTAAGTTCAGGCTCTTTAAGCTTCTTAACCATAGTGGCTTGAAAGTTGCCCATAGATTGTTTGCCTTGTAAGCTAACAATTGAACCCACCGTTATGGCGGTTTTTTTGCCTAGCGCAAAAGGCAGAACCGTATCTTCAGTTTTTAGAATACCGGTCTTTGCAATCGCATCGTACTCTATAATTCGTCCTTTTAGAATTTGTTCTTTATTTTGTTTCATTGGTTAAAATTTCTTAAGCACTATAACCTAATTC
>DAONFR010000065.1:0-2133 GCA_035403725.1 Minisyncoccota bacterium
TATCCATGCTATATTAGTAAAAATCTATAAATAAATATATTTATATATGTTTAAAAAATTAACTAAGTTCGTGAAGAAGAATTGGAAAATAGCAGCTACCGTTGCTGTAGCCATTGTCGCTATTGTAGCTATTATCATGGTTGTTAGAAACCACAAGACTCCAGTGGCAGAAAATAGTGTTGTTACTACAACGACTACTTCCGTACAGGGGCCACGTTTTAATCCTAAGAGTGTCTCCGAAAAGGATGCCACTGTGTCTTATACCATTGAAGCTGCTTATCCAGTCTTTAAGAATATTGCTAATACTGCAGCTGAAACCAAGCTAAACGGATTACTAGCGGATAATATTAATGGTGAGGTCGCCGCTTTTAAAAATGGAGTAGCTGAAAGAAAAACTAATACTGCTATTCCCCAAAATCTTAAAAGTTATTTAACCATTAATTACAAAGTAGAATATTTATCAGATAAATTAGTAAGTATTTTCTTCAACGAAGAATCTATGCTAGCTGGTGATGCTCATCCAAGCCATAAGAATACCACTGTTAATTACAATTTAGAGGATAATAAAGAAATTGCTTTAACAGATTTATTTGCTGATGGCAGTGGTTATTTAACTTTCCTATCCAATAATGCTACCAAATATCTCAAAAGTTTGAATATTTCCAATGATGAAATGATAAAAGCTGGAGCTGGAGCCGAAGCTAAGAACTATTCCAATTTTTACATTACCGACCAAGCCATTGTTTTCGTTTTTGACTACTATACCGTGGCTCCTGGCGCTGCGGGAATGCAGAAAATATTCTTTACCTTCGCAGACCTAAAGAATATGTTAATTCAAGATGGAATTCTAAAAACCTTAATAGTAAACAAGATAATTTAATTAAAAAACTGGGGCTTAGGCCCCTTTTTTTTATGGAAGAAATTCCGTGATATAATAGCTAGGCTATTAATAGTACTCTATGAAGAAAATATCTATTCTTTTCATTATTCTAATAGGCCTAGCTGTTATTATATTGGGAATATTGGCTCTCCGATAGTTTTTTCTTGACTATTCCAGCTAAGGATGAATATGAATTGAAACAGAATATTCTTTTAGTAATGAAAAAGAGCCTTACTTAGTTAGCTAAGCCTTGTTTTGTTGTTTACAAACTATATAATAAACAAATTTAAAGAAAAACACTTTTATGCAAACTCACAAAGTTTCTGTTTTGAAAAATGGTTTAAAAGTATTAACTGTACCATCTAAAGACGTCATGTCTATTAAAGTAGAAATGATAGTCAAGACAGGGGCAGAGTATGAGACTGTAGAAACCCAAGGAATTTCCCATGTGTTGGAGCATATGTGTTTCAAAGGGACAGAAAAAAGACCCGGTCCTCAGACTATTAGCCGCGAGATAGATAATATCGGAGGTGTCTATAATGCCTACACTGATAACGAAGTTACAGGTTATTGGGTTAAAGTTGATAAAAAATATTTGAATACTGCTTTAGATATCATCTCTGACATGTATCTTCACCCTCTTTTTCCCGATGAAGAATTAGTCAAAGAAAAAGGAGTGATTATTGAAGAGATTCATATGTATGAAGATAACCCCATGGATCATGTGAACGATGTCTTCACTGGTTTAATGTATGGAAAAAATAATCCTGGCGGTTGGTCTATCGCGGGAACAGTGGAATCAGTCAATGCGGTTACCCGAGATAAATTAGTGGCTTATGCCAAAAAACAATATACGGCTCCTAATTCGTTACTCGTTATTAGTGGCAATTTTGATGAAAAGAAAACTTTAGCTAACTTGGAAAAGTACTTTGGTAGCGCTTCCATTAAAGCGGCTAAAGCTAAAAACAAAGTTAAAAAAGTTTTACAAACCAAGGCTCAAGCCGAATTAGAACTCAAAGATTCTAATCAATGTCATCTTATTTTAGGCTTTCCCTCTGTTAATTGTTTTAGTCAAAAGAAATATGCCCTCCAAGTGCTTTTAACCATTCTTAATGGCGGTATGTCCGCTCGTTTGTTTAAGGTTATCAGGGAAGAATTGGGGGCAGCTTATTATATTAGCGCTGAAAATGCGTCTTACTTAGATTACGGCTTCTTCTTTATTAACACTGGACTTAATCTTAAAAAAGTTGGTT
>DAONFR010000066.1:0-2112 GCA_035403725.1 Minisyncoccota bacterium
GAACCTATGACCCCTGCAATGTGAATGCAATGCTCTACCGCTGAGCTAACCGCCCCTATGTTCCCTACTCTTTCAGATTTTTAACAGTCTTTATGCTTACCTCGAAAGCAAGTATAGAATCTTCGTCGCGGAAATTGATTCTCTAGAAACGGTTAATAAGAATTTTATTGGGCCACTCAAAAATATCCCTTATAAAAACATCACCCATCCCCTTTCGTTCTAAAAATTCACCGGTATTCATAACTGTATAGTTAATCTCTTTGCCAATATTAGCTTCCAAATCACTGATAATGCTCTGCAGTCTCTTCTCCTTGATTTTATTCCCTACCAAAAGAAGGTCCACGCGAGCTTTGGGGTTGTTAATTAAACTGCCCGCAATCAAAGCTAATTTTACTTGACCTATTCTAGAAAGTTGACTGGAAAGTTCTGGTTGTCCAAACCCACTGGAATGACCCACTATATTTTGTAATTCATTAAGGAAAACAAAACTATCATTTACAAAATAGACAGAGACTGACCTTCTGGGAGTCACGATAACTTTTGTATTCTTTTTCCCCTTTTTGGTAGGCGCCGGAATAGCTTGATTTTTGGGAACTAAATAACGTTTAGTCTCTTTAATCAGTCCCAAATTCTTTAATTTTTTTATTTCCGCATTAAGAGAAGCCCTCTTGAGCTTTAAGGTTTTTTGCAGTTCATTCAAAGACACATTCGTTTCCGAGTGGTTCAAAAAAAACCTGAGAATTTTAACCTTGTCTTTTGATCCAAATAAATCTTCTAAGTCTATAGGCATACAATATATATTAAAGTTTAAAGCTTAAAGTCTAAAGTTTAAATAAAATTCAAATCTACTAATTTTTAGTTCAAAACCTTCGCTACAAGTAGTTCAGTAAACTCACTAGCTTATCAAGACTTTTTTATTATAACCTGTTTAATCCTTTTTTTCAACAAAAAAACGCTCCTTTTGAAGGGAGCGTTTTTCTTACTAAACTAAACTATTTAAGCTCAACAGTAGCACCAGCTTCTTCTAATTTCTTTTTGATATCTTCGGCTTCGGCTACAGCAATATTCTCTTTCACAGCTTTAGGAGCAGCATCAACAATGGCCTTGGCTTCTTGTAAACCTAAACCAGTGATTTCTCTTATAGCTTTGATAACTTGGATTTTGCTTTCACCACCTTCTTTTAACATAACAGAGACAGTAGATTTAGCTTGGTCACCAGCACCAGCTTCAGCAGCGGCAGGAGCAGCTCCGGCTACTACCTGAGGAGCAGCACTAACACCAAATTTATCTTCTAAAACCTTTACCAATTCAGCCATTTCTAAAACGGTTAATTTTTCCAATTTAGAAACAATGTCTTGGAATTTTTCTGGAACAATAACTTCTTTTTGTTCGTCAGCCATATTTTTATATATTAATTTATATATGATTTGTATTAAGCTTTCTTCTCGCTCATAGCATGCAAAACATTAACTAATTTGGAGGCGTTGCCGTTACAAACGTAAACCAAATTTTGGGTAGGACCATTGAATGTAGCCAATAATTGAGCTTGCAGAACCTTCAAAGAAGGTAATCTGGAAAGGGCAATAATTTGTTCACTGTTATAGACCTGACCCTCTACCCAACCACTTAAAACTTTCAATGTTTGGCTTTTTCTACCAAAATCAACTAACGCTTTAGCTACGGGCACAACATCAGAATAAGCTAAGCCAACTGCCATAGGGCCAGAAGGATCAAAATGAGCCACGCTCTTGTTTTGAGTCTTCAAAGCCTTTTGGGTTAAAGTCTTTTTAGCAACTTTGAACTCTCCCTTGATAGGAATTAAATTCTTCTTAAGTCCATTAATGTCAGAGGTCTTTGTTTTACCAAAGTCCATAAAAAAGATTCCCTTGGCTAGAGCTAATTTATCATTAAGCTCTTTGAGCACTTCTGATTTTTCTTCTCGAGTAAGCATAAATTTTGTGAATTAAAAAAATCTGTGATTCCACAGATCGACCTGAACAAGTATGGGCAAGACCCTTTAGTAAACAGGGTAAGCTCTCATGTTCCCTCGTTAGGCTTTATCCCGTTTAAGGCACCTAATGTCTATGGAAAACTTTATTATACTACCAAAAA
>DAONFR010000067.1:0-2086 GCA_035403725.1 Minisyncoccota bacterium
ACCTTCTAAGAAATATTATGAAGACGATAGTTTCTTGGCTATTTTTGATGTTCAACCCATTGCTCCTAACCATCTACTTGTTTTTAGCAAGAATCATTATATTAACATAAAGGCTATGCCCGAAGAAGAATGGTTACAGCTTCATATGAAAGCCAGAGAATTAGCCGAAAAGCTTATCACAGAACTGCATGCTGACGGTTATAATTATATGATCTATAATGGTGAAGCAGCCGAATCTGGTGTGCCTCATCGACCCCATATCCATATTATTCCTCGTTACTTCAAGGACGGTTTGCATTTAGACCCTCGCACAAATAATTAATTCACTTACCATGGGCTCATCCCTTATTCCATTTATTTTAAGTTTTCATTTTTTGGTTCCCAAGTCTCCCTTTTGGCGAATTTTTTTGTCTTTTTCTGGTAATTTTTTAATCTACTTATCAGGAGTTATCTTTGTTTTGCTCTTTGTTAGAGTTATTTTAGTAGTCGTTTATGCTTATTCTAAGTATTGGAAAACAAGAGAAAGTCTAACGATAGAGGAAATTAAGAAACTAGCCAATGAGAATCACACCAAATTGCCGTTCTTCACTATAGTTATTCCTGCCAGAGATGAAAGTGAAGTAGTGGCTCCTACTATCAAAACTTTTTTAAATATTAACTATCCTCGAGATAGCTATGAGGTAGTAGTAGTGACCGACCAGAAAGAAACCCTTAAGGCCAAGGATGGCGATATTACTACTCAGGCGGAAGTAAAAAGAATGCAAGACGAATATAAACTTAGTCAACCAGATTTTCATCTTTGGCATTACGATGTTCCCTATGATTTTGATGGAGAAGTGTCTGGCAAATGTTTGGGCCACGAAGTAGCTTCGACTAAGGGACGAGCCCTGAATTGGGCTGTAACCGAATATGAAAAAGAGGCTAAGCAATTACCAACTTTCTATGCCTTCTTTGATACAGATGCGCACCCTAATAATCAATCTTTCTTAGCAGTTGCTAAAGCTTTCATTTTGGATAACTCCAAAAGAGTTTTTCAATTACCAGTTTTTCAGGTGCGAAATTTCTGGTCTATTTCCAACTTCTCTAAATTAGCTGCCTTAGGACAAGCTTTTTCACATCAAACATTCTTACCATACCAATTTCTGTATATGCCATTTGTCGGTGGGACTAATTTGTTTATTGAGAGAAATTTAATTTTGGCCGTTAAAGGTATTAATCCTCATACTATCACCGATGATTTGGATTTAGGTACTCGTATGTATTTGCAGGAAAATGCTTGGCCATATTATTTGCCTTACCCGTCATCTGAACAAACGCCAGCTACTATAAAGATGTATGTAAAACAGAGGAAGCGTTGGGGGATGGGGCAACTGCAAATGATTTCTGACCTTAGCCGTTGGAGTCATGAGCTGCCAGATAATTTAAAGGATGTGCCTGATATAAAGAAAAAGATCAAGCGTCTCTATTGGGCTTATATTTGGCATGGTCCTTTTCAGTATCTTTCATACTTCCTTCTTACCATGATAAGTTTAGTTTCTTTGTTTTCCCGAGCCGCTAATGGTCTCATTTCTCTCTTTTCTATCGGTTATAGGTGGTCTTACTTTAGTGCTACTAAAACAGCTTTTGGTTTTATTTATTGGGCCTTTTCCAACGTGCCTATTCCTTTGGTTATTTATAGCTTGGCTCTTCTAATATTTTATCGACAGTATGTAGCTTGGCCAGAGAAAAAGGCTTGGAAAAAACAGGCTTTTTGGTATTTCCTTTCAGAGTTTACTTATATGCCATTTATTTTATTCCTTTATCCTTGGCCTTATGTTGCAGGCTTCTTAGACTATTATGTCTTTAGGAAAAGAAACGCTCAATGGATAAAAACCCCAAGAACGAAAGGGTAGGGGGATAACTTCGGGGTAAAGTCTAATTTCTAATGATTAAACCAAAACCCAGATTTTGTTTTTTGGATACTGTTTAGTCATTAGTCATTAGTCATTGGACATTAAAAAAACTGCTCGTTTGAGCAGTTTTTTAGTATTCTTAGTTTACTCTCTCTACGTATTCGCCAGTATCAGAATTAATTCTTATGGTGTCG
>DAONFR010000068.1:0-2081 GCA_035403725.1 Minisyncoccota bacterium
CCCCTATTTTGGCTTTGCCAGGAATATTTTTAAGAAAGATTACTTTCATTACTTCCTTAATTAATAAATAAGTAATGAAAGTAATCTTTCTTAAAAATATTCCTGGCAAAGCCAAAATAGGGGAGATCAAAGAAGCCTCGGTAGGTTATCTCAATAACTACCTACTACCAAACCATTTGGCTACAGTAGCCACTCCTGCCGCCATCAAGGAAGCGGCTATAAAAGCACAACATCAAAAAGAATTAGATGAGAAGGAAACTGCCGCCTTAAAAGCTTTGGCAGCTCAATTGAAAGAGATTACTCTTAATTTTTCTCTTAAATTTTCGAGTCATGATGATGACACTATCAAGGAAGTGTTGGCTGAGAAAGCCTACGATTCAGTTAATGCTCAAAGGATTATGGATGCTCTAAAAGAGCAGGGAATAGACCTACAGCGTAACCAGATTAAACTAGATAAGCCTTTAAAAACCGTTGGACAATACACTATAGAAATCGATCTTTTACCTAAAGAAAAAACTTCAATCAAAGTAAATATTACTGGTTCACTTAAAAACGCCCATTAAGGGCGTTTTCTTGTTTTATTTAGAACTTTCCACACTGACAACTTTTATCTTCTTGCGATTCCCATCATACTTAATCTTGGTCTTGTCCTTAAAAAGAACTTTTCCAATAGCCACTGAATAGAGACAATCGTCGCCACCTTTCTTTACATTCTTTCCAGGATAATAATGAGTACCACGTTGTTTCACTATTAATTCGCCAGCTTTGACACTTTGGCCATCATTCTTTTTTATGCCTAAGTATTTAGCGCGCGAATCTCTGCCTAACTTAGTGGAGCCACCTGCTTTAGTATGTGCCATATATCTAACAAATAAATAATAAGGTTATGATTAAACTTTCTTTTCAAGACTTGCCTATACTAGCAAAAATAGGCAACTTTGTAAAGGCAAAACATCAAATTATCCTTCTTGGAGCCCTAGAGATTACTCTCTTAGGCACTGCCTTTCTTCTGGGAATAATAACTGGCAAAGTGCAATTTAAAACAGAGCCGATTGTCTTAGAAGGAGTTACTCCTATTTCCCAGGAAGAAATCTTGGCACCAGCTATGACTAAGCCCAAAGGCAGTTCCAATGGAGAATATGTCGCTAGTAGTCGTGGCAAAATGTATTATCCTATAGATTGCCCAGCTGGCGATAGCCTTAAACCAGAAAACAAAATTTACTTCAAAACCAGCACCGAAGCCGAAGCAGCTGGCTATAAAAGAAGTTCTTCTTGTCCTTAAGTTTAGGCTAAGGTCTCTAGATCTTCTTCCTTACGAGCAGCTAGAATCGTTTTCTTTAAACTATCTGGTAATTCTTGTAACACTTCGCCAAGCATTTTTTGATTGACCATTAATACTTTTTCTACCTGATTAATAGGACTAAGAATATTTATCATTTCGTTAATGTTATAGGTAATCTTTTTTCCAGTCACTCTTTTTAAAACGCCAGTCTTACCGCTTATCTGGGAAATATTGTGTTTTACGCAATAACTATTAATTTGCTCTTTAATTTCTTTTAGACGTTGATTAAGCTGGTAATCTTTTTTTTGCAAAGTAAAATATTCATCTACCAGTTGAGCCACTTTTTTGCCACTCAAATTGCTTTGGACATAATAATCATGCCAAACTGGGCAGCGTCTTCTGTAGCCACACCAGTCGCAGAGCCTTGAAGGAGTAGGGGAGAAGTCACTTTTGGTAATAGCCAAAATGCTTTCTTTTATTTCTTGCTTGGTACCATCTAATTGCTCTGCCGTTCGTGAGCTAGTCACTTTAATATCTGGCTTTAAAAAATAAAGGGAAAGACTAATATCTTTAGTATTTAATTTAGGCCAGAAACTTAAAAGCCCAAGAGCGTAAATAGAAAGCTGCAAATCTTTATCAGTATCTTTTTGAGAGGGAACTCTTTTACCTGTTTTGTAATCTATAATTTCATACCGTCCGTCGTTAAAAGTATCTACTCTGTCCATAATGCCAGAGAGATGGTGCTTTTCTTTACCAATATCAAAATCTAAAACGAAATGTTTTTCTAGCTCTAAAATTA
>DAONFR010000069.1:0-2061 GCA_035403725.1 Minisyncoccota bacterium
AGGGCTGGTCAGGGTAAAATTGTAAATTTGCAACATAATCGCGGTGACGTGGACAAGGTAGAATGTGGAAAGCAATGCGGTGTAGTTATTGAAGCCAAGAATGATTTGGTTGTGGGTGATGATCTTTATTTCTTTAATCACTAAAATGAGTTACAGAGTTTTAAGGGTAGGGGAATTAATAAAAAAAGAGTTGTGTCCTCTTATAGAAAAAGAAATTGATCGTGGTCCCGGAACTTTGATTACCGTGACCGGTGTTGATGTGCCTAAAGATTTGAATATGGCCAATGTCAGAATATCCGTTTATCCAGAAAAAGAGATGGCAGCTATCATGAAAGAACTAGATAAAGCTAAAGGACTATTTCAAACAACTTTGGGTAAGAAACTTTATATTAAACCAGTACCTAGACTGCATTTCGTAGAAGACCATGGTTTAGTAAACGCTGATATAGTTGATAGGGAATTAAAAAAGATAAACGAAGACGAAGAGTAATTGACAAAGAGAGAGTAATAAAGTAAAAATAATGTTACTGGCCAGGTGGTGAAGTAGCTAACACAGCGGTCTGTCATAAAGATGTCCCGTAGGGACACAAAACCGGTTTTTTCTCATATGTTTTATGTTTATTTTCTCAGAAGTTGCAAAAACAATGACATTTATGTTGGTTCTTGTGAAAATGTCGCAGTAAGACTTGCCAAACATAATCAAGGTAGGGTAAAATCCACAAAAGGATATCGGCCTTGGCAATTATTGGGATGTGAAGAGTATCAAACGCGAAGCGAGGCAGTAAAGAAAGAGAGATTTTATAAAATCGGCCAGCAAAAAGCAATACTAAGAGAAAAATATGGCCAGGTGGTGAAGTAGCTAACACAGCGGTCTGCAAAACCGCGATTCATGGGTGCAAATCCCGTCCTGGCCTCCAACGTACAAAACGTTAGTTTGTTTCACAAATTTTACATTTTTACGTTGCTGGCTTACTGCTCGTACAAAACTGGAACTAGTTTTTTACGTCATTGAATCTAAAATTGAAAAGATAAAATTGTTTTGCTATATTAGTGACTATGCCCAGGTGGTGAAATGGTATACACGAAGGACTTAAAATCCTTTGGCGAAAGCCGTGTGGGTTCGAGTCCCACCCCGGGCACAACGTACAAAATTTCATAGAAATTTTTACGTTGTTGGAACGTGAAATTATAAAATAATTTATACGTTCCACACGTAAACAAACGAGTCAATTTTTTGACTCGTTTTAATGTCCAATCCTTCGGCTCCGCTAAGGACAAGCTGTCTAATGTCTAAACAGGGGCCAGGGGGCAACGGAAAAAGTCTAAAGCCTAATGTCTAATGTCTAAACAGGGGCCAGGGGGATACAAAAATGTCTAATGACCAATGTCCAATATCTAAACAGGAGCCGAGGTACCACGGGGAAAGCCCAAAGTCTAATGTCTAAACAGAAGTCAAAATACAAAATCGAAGTTTAATCCAAAGCATTCTTTATTTTAAAAAGAAGGTTTTTTATGTTAGGCTTTGGATATGGAGATATTATTACTGCAATCAAAAAATTTTGAAGAAATAGTCAAAAAAACAACGGCGATTATTAGAGCTGGCGGCGTAGTGATAGCGCCAACAGATACTGTTTACGGTATGCTAGCCGATGCTACCAATGAACTAGCTATAAAGAGATTATTTGCTATTAAGAACAGGCCATTAAGTAAATCCTTGCCCATATTTATAGAAAGTATAGAAGCAGCCAAAAATTGGGCAATAATTTCAACGGAACAAGAAGCTTATTTAAAAAATAATTGGCCTGGAAAAGTGACTACTATTTTGAAGAGAAAAAATGATACCAAAATCTTTGGTGTCGAGGCGGAAACAATTGCTCTAAGAATTCCTAACTTTCCTTTTATCAACTCACTTCTAAAATTAGTGCAGCTACCACTAGCAGGTACTTCGGCTAATCTATCAGGTCAGCCAGCTTCTACAAAGATTAATGAAATTTTAGAACAATTCGCTAACGAAAAAATATTACCAGATTTAGTTATTAATGCTGGCGACCTAGAAATATC
>DAONFR010000070.1:0-2059 GCA_035403725.1 Minisyncoccota bacterium
GGCATTCTTAATTAAATCATAAGCCTCTTTGTAAACTTCGTTTTCACCTATTTTATTTTCTGATTTAATTCTTGTACCTTCACAAAGGAAAATGTCTATTTTTTCTTTGGCCAAAGTCGCCAAACTTTCTCGCACAATTTTTTCTTTATCTCCATAGAGTCTGAAGTCACCCGAGTACAACAAATTACCCGCACTGGTTTTAATAAGAAACATCATTGCCCCTGGTACCGAATGATCCATGGCGTAAGGAGTAATTTCCAAGTTTTTAACCTTGAAAGTTTGACCAGACATAACAGCTCTAATATCTCTCTGCTTAATAGTACTATTTTTATGTCCCAATCCCCGTGTTTTAAAAGTCACTATTTCATTCTCTAAGTTCGCTGGTCTGACTACGGAGAAAGCTTCCACCACAGACTTAGTTTCTCCTGAAGTATAAATAGGAATTCTTTCATCCAAAAAAGATACATCCGCTACATGGTCCATGTGTCCATGGGAAAGAAGCAAACCATCAACCGCTGGATTTTTGTGCAAAGCAAAAGGTAAATTGTTTTCTGCTTTTAGAATATTTAAAAAATCTGTTCTATAAATTCCCTCCATTTGGGGAATTAATCCCAATGATAAAAAATCATGAATGCCATGATAAGCTCGGGGCTGTAAAAATTCTTCAAAATATTTACCAGACTCTTTATAACTTTTGCCAAAATCTAAAAACAACCTAGTTCCTTTATCTTCCACTAGTATCTTATTACCACCTATTTCGTTTATGCCACCATGGAAGGTTAATTTCATGAATATTTATAACTGGTTAGTAAGGTAAAGGAAACCGTTTACACAGTTTTGTAATTTCTTTGTTTACCAAGGCTGGCTCTGTCTTTGTTATCAAAACTTCTCTAAACCAATGAGCAATGAGTTTCATTTCTTTTTCACCTAAACCACGGCTAGTAAGAGCAGGAGTGCCCAATCTTATGCCAGTAGGACTAAAAGGCTTTGTATCGGAGGGTAAGGAATTTCTATTAGCCAAGATACCAGCTTCCTCCAAAAGTTTCTCCGCTGTTTTACCATCAAGATTTATGGGGTTCAAATTGATGAGCATTAGATGATTGTCTGTCCCTCCCGTCAAAAGCGTAAAGCCGTTTTTTTGTAACTCCTGAGCTAACACTTTGGCATTTTTTAAAATGTCTTTGGAATATTTCTTAAAATCAGCTTTTTTATCCAAGTAAAAAACCAGTGCCTTGGCAGCTGTAATGTTATTATGTGGTCCACCTTGTAAACCGGGAAAGACCGCTTTATCAATTAAAGGCATTAAATCCGATTTGGCAAAAATAACAGCTCCCCGAGGTCCTCTTAACGTTTTATGGGTGGTCATCATTACTGCATCTGCCCAATCAAAAGGACTAGGGTGTAGCCCAGAAGCCACCAAACCAGCAATATGCGAAATATCAGCCAAATGGAAAGCTCCATATTTTTTAGCTATTTGACCAATACGTTTGAAATCAATAGTTCTCGGATAGGCAGTATAACCAGAAATAATTAATTTTGGTTTATTTTGCGCTGCCAATTTTTCCAGTTCCTCATAATCAATTAGACCAGTGATTTTATTAACACCGTACTGGACTGAGTTATAAAACTTGCCTGAAAAATTGACCTTATGTCCATGGGTTAAATGCCCGCCCGAAGCCAAGTTCATACCCATTACTGTATCCCCTTGCTGAATTAAGCCAAAATAAACAGCCATGTTAGCCGGAGACCCAGAATAAGATTGAACATTTACTTGCCAATCATCGCCCAAATTGAAAAGTTTTTTAGCTCGTTTTTGGGCTAAAATTTCAATTTTATCTATCTCTTTGTTGCCTGGATAATATCTTCTGCCAGGATAACCCTCTGAATATTTATTCATTAGTGGTGTGGCAACTACGGCTAATAAGGATAGTGGTACGATATTTTCAGAAGGAATAAGATTTAGAGTATTTTCCTGCCTTTCTATTTCATCTCTAATAATAGCAGCGAGCTCTTTATCATCTTTTTCTACTACCTTAACTATTTGCTTTGTAAAAGCTTT
>DAONFR010000071.1:0-2045 GCA_035403725.1 Minisyncoccota bacterium
AGTGGAAAAGGTTAACCCTTCACACCCTAAAAATTGAAGCAGGAAGCGGTATTTACACCGATATGAACGCCTTACGCCCCGATGAGATTACCGATGCCACCCACTCCATTTATGTTGACCAGTGGGATTGGGAGAAACGTATTACCCCCGGGCAGCGTAACGCTGACTTTTTGCGAAGCACCGTTAAGAAGATTTTCCAAGAGATTCGCAAAGCCGAGAACATGATCTACGATGAGTTTATTGAGATTGAACCAATACTCCCCGAAAAGATTACCTTCTTCCACTCCGAGGACCTAGCGCTGCTCTACCCTACCCTTACCGTAAAGCAAAGGGAGCATGAGGTGTGCAAAAAGTATGGAGCGGTATTCATTGAGGGCATTGGCTACCCACTGGTTGATGGCAAACCACACGATGGCCGTGCACCCGACTACGACGATTGGTCTACTCTACGCGATGATGGCCACCGTGGGCTAAACGGCGATATTCTGGTTTGGAACCCTGTGCTGCACGATGCCTTTGAGCTCTCCTCCATGGGAATACGCGTAAACGCAAGCGCTATGGCAACCCAACTTGAGATGAGCGCCTGTAGCCAACGTAAGGAGCTATGGTTCCACTCTCAGCTGCTAAAGGGATTGCTACCCGAGAGCATTGGCGGCGGCATTGGGCAATCGCGCCTGTGTATGTTCCTGCTGCGCAAAGCGCACATTGGCGAGGTGCAAGCCTCCGTTTGGCCTACCGAAATTCTTGCCGACTGTAAAAAGAAAGGAATTGCGTTGTTTTAATAGTTAAGTAACGAGTAGATAGTAGTGGAGTAGTTTTTTTCTCCTCTACTTTCTACTTTTTATTATCTACTAACTACTTTCTACTCACTACTTTTTCCATTTTCTGTCCTATAATAATTCTACTTTTTAAGCAACAATTAACCAACTGAAAAAGATTAAGTTTTGATTTGAATTGTAATAGTGTTTTCATAAATTTAAATGATTGAATTCATCAATTGTATAGGGTAATTTGAAGATTAATAAATACAAATTATTGCATCACATAAAAATATTCTAATATGGCAACAACAATTCCTACCAAAGTTCAAACCAGATTAACAACCGGATTAAAGAAGTTTCAGTCTATTGTTTCAGCAGCAAGGTCAAAAGATATAAACGAGTCGGACACAGTTGTTATAGTAACTGATATGCTTTCATATCTTTTTGGGTATGATAAATACACTGAAATAACATCTGAGCAAGCCGTAAAAAAAACATTTTGTGATTTGGCTATAAGGATTGATGGCAAAATCAGATTCATAATTGAAGTGAAATCAGCAGGTTTAGATCTAAAAGAAGATCATATTAGGCAAGCTGTAGATTATGGATCAAACGCTGGTGTAGATTGGGTTATTTTAACAAATAGCAGTTCATGGAAAGTATTCAAGATTATATTCAGCAAACCAGTAAGCCACGAATTAGTTTATGAATTTGACTTCACTCAATTAAGCGGAAAGAAAGAAAGTGACCTCGAATTACTGTACTACGTATGCAAAGAAAGTTTAGGTAAATCGTTACTAGCAGATTTTCACCTGCAAAAACAGACTTTCAGCAAATTCACAATAGGTCAATTAATACTATCAGAACCTGTTATTGATTCTATAAGAAAGACAATGAAGAAACTTTACCCAGAAGTAAAGGTCTCAAACGAAGAAATCTCTTGTTTAATTCTAAATGAAGTTTTAAAAAGAGAGGTTATTGATGGCGATAAAGCAGAAGAAGCAAGAAAGAAAATAAATAAAGCATTTAAATCTTTAGAAAAAGAAATAAGTAGTAAATCTGAAAATGCTTAACTCAAACTCGGCGAAGTCTATGACTTCGTCGTACCTAAACTGCGGTCTCTGACCGCAAAAAAATCCAACAATTAAGAGTTTACGCCTTAACTTAACAAAGTTCAAGAAAGTCAAGCAGCTGCCTTTAAACACTAGTTATTTACAATTAATTTATACTTTTATATTAAGTACTAATTAAAACTACTATTTAACATCATGAGATTTTTAATTA
>DAONFR010000072.1:0-1983 GCA_035403725.1 Minisyncoccota bacterium
ACCTCCGCCCTCAGCCCCTAGAAGTACTATTACCTTTCCGATCGTCATTTCTCTAGTAGCCTTAATGGCAGCGGTCATACTTTTTTCTTCATGAGCGTAGTCTACTAAGGTGATAAAATCCTGGCCAGCCTCTATTTTTTCCATACGGCCAGGAATAGTACGCAAATCTGCTAAGCCCTTAACGACAGCTGATTGAGGCAAATCGAAATTTTTGGCCACAGCGATGGCTGCAAGTGCATTATAAATATTAAAGTCCCCAGGGAGGTTTAATTTATAATTAAGTCCATTCACTACAAATTCGCTAGAGAAAGGGGCTAATTTTATTTGTTCGGCTTTAATATCTGCTGCATTATTAATTCCAAAAGTAATTTTTTTGTCAGCTGGAAAATGTAAATAATATTCTGCTTCTTTATCGTCTGTATTAGCAATTATTGTTTTTAAGACAGTCTTACCTTTCAATGTTTTCTTGGGAAGTTTTTCTAAGGCTGCGAAGAGCTGCCCCTTAGCTTTTTTATAATTATCATAGCTGCCATGAGAATCTAAATGTTCTGGCGAGAGATTTGTAAAAATGGCAGTGTCGTAATTAATGGCTTTATGCCGCCATTGTTTTATACCCTCTGAAGTGGTTTCGACAATAGCGTATTCACAGCCATCATTCAACATTTTTTTTAACAAATTCTGGATAATTGTTTTCCCTGGCATGGTCATATGGTAAGGGTTCATCGATTCTTCCTGACCTATGCGAATATTGGCAGTGCCAATCAAACCGGTTTTATGTCCAGCAGCGGTTAAAACAGACCAGATATAATTAGCTGCCGAAGTTTTTCCCTTGGTACCGGTAATCCCAATAATTATCATTTTATTAGAAGGCTTTCCATAAACAAAACTTCCTATAACGGGAATGAGATAATGATAGGGGGTAGTGATTAATTTCTTGATTTTTTTAAGGGTAGACATAATTTTATTGAAAATGATTTTTTAATAAACGTCTAGTATTATATAACCAATTTAATATCGGTCTGGGCGAGAAGATATAAGCGGCGTTGTAATCAATGTAGAGGCCGCCATAATTTCGTTTATAATCGGTAATTCCTTTGTAACTATTATAGAGTTTAGGGTAATCAGGATTAAAGGCTCCCCCGAAAGTATAGTACTTATATCCCTTTTCTTTAGCACTAAGGATGGATTGCCACTGGAGAAGGAAGGTTGGTTTGAGATTTCTATAGTTATTGCTTGACCCGCCAAAAATCCAATTGGCAACATTACCTTCATAATAGATTAAGTCGACAGCCAAATATTGTTCATTATATTTAGCGAAAAAGAGTTCAATATGATCCGACGCTTCTTCAAAAAGATGCTGGTAATAACTTTTAGGGTGTAGGCTAAACTTATCACGCTTAGAAGTTTCAATCATCAAAGAATAAAAATCAGGGAAGGAATTGATTAAATCTTTGCCAGATACTTTTATAATTTGAATACCTTTTTTTTCAGCGAGTTTTATATTATAACGACAATGAGGATGCATTTTAGCCAAGAGATCCTGTTCTTGTTGTTCTAAATCCAGAGCCCATTCGAAACGTGGTTGGAAAAAAGCGCTATGGTAACTATATATAGGAGCTTCTTGCCAAGCGTTTGTTGATAGTGTTTTTAAGTTTGTTGGCCAGAAATCAATTCTTATAAAAACAGCCTTATTTTTGTTAGCAATTTCTTCCAGTAGAGCTAAAAGTTTTCTTTCCTCGTCTTTAGAAAGTTCCTTTTTTAAAACTGGACCATGGGGTATATATAGGTAGCTCAGTTTAAAAGGGAGTGGGTATTGAAGCAGCTGAAAACCTCCCAAAGTCTCTGTATTAGTTTGGATAAGAAAATTTCTAACCTTATGGTGTGAGGCTTTTTGCCACAAACCGTATGACCATGTTTGACTTAAGGGCGTAAAAAAATCCCCACTGATGGCGGTGTTATAATCACTAGAGACAGTAGTTTCTT
>DAONFR010000073.1:0-1953 GCA_035403725.1 Minisyncoccota bacterium
CCAAGTTAGTTATTCCTATTCATACTGAATATCCAGAAGAGTTTAAAAAAATTGCTCCCAATGTTATGCTGGCAGAAAAGGGGAGGGAGTACACTTTCTGAAAATGTCCAATGACTAATGTCTAATTTCTAAACAGTGACCGAGCTAAAGTCTAAAGTCTAAATAGGATTATCAATAACTAGTAAATTGAAAATTAGTATCCCATGCAACTCATTGACGGAAAAAAGATAGCCAAAGATTTAGAAAATGAAGTCAAAGAAAAATTGACTTTATTTAGAGCGGCTCATAAGGGACTTATTGTTAAGCTGGCCGTGGTAGTTTTAGGGAACGATCCTGCTACAGAAGTTTTTCTTAGAAAGAAGAGAGAAATGGCGCAACGGCTTGGTTTCGGGTTCAAGGTCTATCGTTATCCCGTCAGTATTACGGGACAAAAACTAAGACATGAGGTCAGCCTTATTGGTAAGATAAATTCTATTAAAGGGATAATTGTTCAATTGCCTTTGCCAGAGCAAATAAATGCTAGAAATATTTTAAATGCTATTCCAGCGGACAAGGATGTAGATTCTCTTAGTGAAAAAAATTTAGGCAAATTGTATAACAATGTTAATACTATTCTTCCACCCGTCACTGCTGCTTGTGCTTATATTTTAGGACAACTTCAGATAGATTTAAGGGGCAAAAATGTAGTGATAGTTGGTAGGGGAAATTTAGTGGGAAAGCCTACTGCTACTTGGGCAATTAACCAGGGCGCTACTGTTAGTATCCTGAATAGTAAAACAGCCGATTCGGAAAGTTATTTAAAAGAGGCTGATATTATTATTACAGGGGTAGGACAACCCGGTTTGATTAGTAAAAGTAACGTGAGGGGAGACGCTATCATTTTAGATGCCTCGTATGCTTACAAAGATAACAAACCGTGTGGAGATTGTGATATGGCTAGTTTAGAAACTACCAATTGTAAAATAACACCAGTACCAGGAGGTATCGGACCAATCACCGTATCTATGATATATGTTAACCTTTTAAAACTTTTAAAGAGCGCTTACTAGCTTTTTAGCTTTGACAGAGGCATCATTTATAAGCTATAGTGGTTGCACTTTTAAGCCGAGATGGCGGAATTGGTAGACGCACAGGACTCAAAATCCTGCGAGGTTTCCCTCATGAGGGTTCGAGTCCCTCTCTCGGCACAAGGGGAAACAAAAAAGTGGCTTTAGCCACTTTTTTAATTTCTAAAGTCTAATTTCTAAAGTCTAAACTGCGGTTATATTCTAAACAAAAGATTTCTCGTCAGAGACGTTTTTTTATGTTATAGTATGAACGTAATTAATTCTTAATGGCTAAAGTCGTTGCAATTTGTAACCAAAAAGGAGGCGTCGGTAAAACTACCTTAGCTATAAACTTAGGGGCTTATTTAAGCGTCTTAGGAAAGACAGTTCTACTTATAGATTTAGACCCCCAAGCAAATGCTACCTCTGGTTTGGGGCTTGTACCCGAGGAACAAAAGGATACAGTTTATACTTTATTGTGGAATCAAGAGTCGCTTACCCGATGTGTAAAATCAACAGGTATGCTAAATTATGATTTGATTCCATCTAATCAGGACTTAGCTGGTGCACAAATAGAGCTTCTAAATACTGATAGTCGAGAAGCTCATTTAAAATCAATTATTGAGCCCCTTCTCAGACAATACGATTATATCTTAATTGATCTGCCACCGTCTTTAAACATTACCAATTTAAATGGACTTATTGCCTCAGATTATATTTTGATTCCTGCTCAGACTCAATATTACGCCTTAGAAGGTTTAGCTCAATTAAAAAGATCACTGGATTTAATTAAAGAAAATTTGGGACACAATTTAGAGGTCTTGGGAGTAGTTTTGACCATGTATGACAAGAGAAATAAGTTGGATCAAATGGTGGCCAAGGATATAAGACGTAATTTTTCCGGATT
>DAONFR010000074.1:0-1950 GCA_035403725.1 Minisyncoccota bacterium
TGGCTATACCTTCTTCCATTCTAAAGGGACTACGCAAAACATTTTTAATCTTATTTTGAGTAAGTCGATAATGCTGCATTTTAGCCAAGGCGTGCTTGGTCCAAACCAAGGGCTCTTGTTGAGGAAGGGCCACAAACATAGAATTAATTTATTTTTACTAATTCAATTTCAAAAATAAGAGTCGAGTTTGGAGGAATGCTTCCTACTTGCTTATCCCCATAAGCCATGTCTGGGGTAAGAGTAATTTTTTTCTTATCACCTACTTTCATGCCAATCATGGCATCATCAAAACCTTTTATAATTTGGCCAGAGCCTACTATAAATTCAATTGGTTGGTTATCGTGTTTAGCCGATTCATCAAATACGGTTCCATCTGTCAAAGAACCCTTATAGAGAACGCTAACCTTATCTCCAGCTTTTACCTGTTCTCCACTGCCTTCTTTTATTAATTGAGCTTGCATATCTTTGTTACTTAGAGGACGACTATTTAAATAAATAATAATTCCGCTAGAAGCGGCACTTAAAACCATAATGGCGATCAAGATAATATAAATAAGTTTTCGTCCGACTTCTTTATGAGTTTGCTGCATATAAAAGATTAAATTAATTTTTTATACATATAAGTTTTAAACAAACGGTATCCTTTCAAGCGATAATAATCTCTGACTCCCACTCCGGCAATAACGGCAATAGCATTACAGTGGTTGAGTGTAGCAATTTTTTCGGCCTCTTTCAATAATTGGGTACCTAAACCCTGATGTTGGACTAGTCCCTTGAGTTTTAATTGAGTGGCTTCTCCGTAAACATGAATTTCTCTGATAAGGGCTATATTTTGGTTAGAAAGGTTATAACTTTGGAGATTGTCTTTTCCTAACCTGAGACGTAGAAGTCCATATAATCTATTTTGAGAATCAACGTATTCAAGAAAATATTCTTGTCCTGCTACTGCCTCGTATTGGGTAATTTTTAATTTTAGTTCCTTAGCTGGTTCTGCGCCGACTATTTCCCTACTTCTAATTTCTAAGAGAGATTGATGTTTCTTTAAAAATATTTGGTCGAGGTCTTCGTGTAAGTTAGAAACAGTAGAACCAGATACAATCTCACCCGCTGGTATGTCTCTTATAAGCCTTTGTACCCTAACGTAGTTGGGCAAACATTCGTAGATAGAGCATAAGGTCTTGAGGAGAACTTTATTGGAGTAGGATTTGTAAAGATTTTTTTTCTGCCAGTTTACTAAATCTGACCCCTTGACTACCATAGTAGGATAAATCTTTAGGTAGTCAGGGCGATAAGAGGAATCGGCAAAGAGCTCTTTAAACATAGAGATGTCTTTCGCAGGAGTGGCTCCAGGTAAATTGGGCATCATATGAAAATTAACTTTGAAGCCAAAATCCCTTAAACATTTATTAGCTTTTTTGACTGCCATCAGGTCATGCCCCCTTCTAATCGTTTTTAAGACATTCTCATTGAGGCTTTGGACTCCAACTTCTATGCGAGTCACACCTAATTCTCTTAAAAATTTTAGCTCCTCTTCATTAATAAAATCTGGACGTGTCTCAATGGTAATACCAATGATTCTGTTTTTCGCTGTTTCATTAATTTTTTGGATTTTATCTAAATCCAAATTTTTGGGAATATCTAAATAACCTTTTTTAAGAATAGTTTGAATGTCGGCATTCGCAGCTAGAAAAATCTTGGTGATAAAATCTTTACGATAAGCTTGGCTGTAATAAGAAAAAGTACCGCCTTGAATAATAATATCTATCTTAGAGATAGAGTGGCCCAATAATTTCAATTGCAAAAGACGCGAAAGTGTTTGCTTGAGTGGGTCATAATTATTTCTAATAGCTCTCATGATAGCTGGCTCGTCTTGCAGGTAACTTTTAGGGGTATTATTTACCTTGGGACAATAGAGACAATTAAAAGGGCAGCCACCAGGGGCAGTAAATA
>DAONFR010000075.1:0-1941 GCA_035403725.1 Minisyncoccota bacterium
TTTATTAAAATACTATGGTACAGAATTTAAAAGATAAAAATCGCAGAAAAAATCGTCGCATGGCTAGAGTGAGAGCCAGAATTAGCGGAACTAGTGAAAAACCTCGTTTAGCAGTTTTTCGTTCTCATCAAAACATATACGGTCAGCTGATAGACGATGAAAGCCGCAAGACTTTAGTTGCTGTTTCTAGTTTGAAGGCAACTGATAAAAAGAAAACTAAAAAAGTTGATTTAGCAGCTATCCTTGGAGAAGAACTAGCTAAAAAAGCCTTAGCTAAAGGAATCAAGAAAGTGGTTTTTGATAGACGCTCCTATAAATTCCATGGTCGTGTTGCTAGTTTTGCCAGTGGTGCTCGCAAAGGAGGATTAAATTTTTAATCTTAATTTAGACTAATAATATTATTTTATGGTGAGGACTAAATTTGCAAAAAAAGAAGTAAAAGAATACGACCAAAGAGTTCTGGAATTAGCCAGAGTTACTAGAGTCGTGGCCGGAGGTAAACGTATGAGCTTTAGAGCCACCGTTTTAATTGGCAATCGTAAGGGTAAAATCGGTTTAGGTATTGCCAAAGGTGTTGATGTTACCCAAGCGGTAGATAAAGCTGTTAATCAGGCCAAAAAGGATATGTTAGAAATAGTTACCGTTAACGATACTATTCCTTTTGAAGTAGCTGCCAAATATTCAGCCGCCAGAGTGATCTTGAAACCCGCTGCTAAAGGACGCGGTATTGTGGCTGGTGGGGCAGTGCGCTGGGTTTTAACTTTAGCCGGTATTCCTAATATCAGTGCCAAAATTATTGGCCGTACTTCTAATGCCATTAATAATGCCCGTGCTACTTTCGTAGCCCTAAATTATTTTGCTAAAAATAAGCAATATATTCAACGATAGAAGACAATTATGCAAATACATACTCTTACAACAGAACACAAAAGCAAAGCTAGAATGAGAATTGGCCGTGGTGGAAAACGCGGTACTTATTCTGGTAAAGGTCAAAAAGGACAAAATGCCCGTTCTGGTCGCAAATTCCGCCCAATTATAAAAGAATTGATTTTAAAACAGCCAAAAAGAAGGGGTGCTAATTTCAAAAGTCTGGAAATAAAACCTGCTTTAGTCAATTTGTCAGTTATAGCTAAAAATTATAAGTCTGGTGAAAAAGTTACTCCCAAGTCTTTGGTTAAAAAGGGATTGATTCGTAATGTGGGTAAAAGAAATCCTCATATTAAGATTTTAGGGAAGGCTGATTTAACCGTTAAGCTTGTAGTAGAGGGTTGCGTTTGTTCTACTACTGCCAAAGAAGCAATCCTCAAAGCTGGTGGGTCCTTAGTATAACTAAAATAGCTTAATTCATAAACGAGCTTTATTTTATGTCTAAACTTACACATTTTTTAAAAGATAAAGAGCTTAGACATCGTCTCCTAGTCATTGCAGCTATTTTGCTACTAGTGAGATTGATGTATGTTATTCCTGTTCCTGGAGTAGACCAAGCCAAGTGGAAAACTATTTTAGAGAATAATAAAATCTTTGGCCTTGCCAGTATGTTATCTGGTGGTGCGTTAGCCAAACTTTCTATCGCTATGCTTGGTATCGGTCCTTATATCACTGCCAGCATTATTATGCAGTTACTGGCGATGGTTTTTCCATCTTTAAAAGAGATGGAGCAAGAAGGAACCGCTAGCGATAGAAAACGTTTTGAACAATATTCTCGTCTATTAGCTATTCCTTTAGCTGCTTTGCAAGGTTTTAGTTATTTGAACATCTTAAAAGCTCAAGGGGTTTTAAATTATACTCCCGCTACTTTGCTACTCAACTTACTAGTCATTACCGTAGTTTCTATCTTTATGATGTGGCTCGGTGAAAATATTACTAGCCAAAAGTTAGGTAACGGTATTTCTATTCTTATCTTCTCTGGTATTGTAGCCGAATATCCACAAGAGATCGCCT
>DAONFR010000076.1:0-1917 GCA_035403725.1 Minisyncoccota bacterium
TAGGGAATACGCTTATATCAGGGTTCTGTTTCTTCCGCAAATTTTATATGCATATAAAAAAATTATTTAAGTAATCGTTCCTTAATTAATTGAGCCGGGAGTCTTAACCCTCTTAAGCTAAGCGAAAGGGCCCTGTTATCCCGATACGAAACTAGGGTTACAGAGCCCCAACTTTGACGAAAAGGGTATCATGCTGTTGCTATTACATCGCAACTCCCTGAATATTTCCTATTTTCTGTGACCCTTTAGCGAAACTCTGGAAGTGAAGTCCAATGATCGGTTATATCGCAGGTGCACTGACAACTGTAGCTTTTGCTCCACAGCTTCTAAGAGCTTTGACTACGAAGTCTACAAAAGATGTATCTCTTATGATGTTAATTTGCTCTACTTCAGGCATGCTTCTCTGGATGCTTCACGGTATCCTGGTAAATGATTCCGCCCTGATCGCTGCAAATAGTATTTCTTTCATACTTGCTTTCTTGCTGCTGGGGCTCAAGATTAAGAATGACTATTCGGGTTTTGTTCTTCATTTTTGTAGCAAGTATGGGGGGTCTGGAAAGGACGTGTTTTTTCTAAAAAACGCACATGAAATTCTCTAATCACAGGCACAACGAGGCAGTGTCTCAAATTTGCTGTAAATTTGAAGTCAAGTTTTTGCGTACTATGCCGATAATTGATCTGCCAACATGGAATTTTCTACTCAATAACTTCTTGAGATTTATGATTTTACAGAAAAATTGGCACACTGCCCACAACGAAATGAAAAGTACCTGAAAGAACTTTTATGTCAAATAATAATGACTATCCAGCTATATATTTATGAATAATTAAACCAATTTTGTTATAATAACCACAATTTGTACTTTCTTTACTGTGGAGGTGAGATAATAACTAGAGTTTTGGGTGGAGCACTCATAGGTATGGTCTGTACTTTTGTCTTCTATTTTATTCCATTAGTAAATTCCATAGCTCCTTTTCTTGGAGGGTTTTTAGGTGGCTACTATGCAGATGGAGGTTCTAGAGGAGGGCTTAAGACCGGAGTTCTGATGACCGTTTTCATGATTATTCCGGGTTTTCTTCTTGGGGGATTTCTTGGATCGATACTCAGAGACATTCCTGTTCTTGGGGGACTTGTAGCTGCTTCTGCATTTATAATTACCATTGTCATAGTAGCTCATACTGCTGTGATAGGTATAATTGGCTCGGTAATTGGGGCTGTTATAGCTGAAAAGGGAGAATTTTGACAGTAGGGTCTTGCTCGTGATATCTCCCGCCGGTAAAACGGTAGGCATCTATAGTATTTCAACCGGGGCTAACTTTCCCCGAGCCACTATTTACTTGGTTCTCGCTACCATAGTTTTAAGTTTTACATATGAAGCTTCTTCGTATAACCCTACTCCTGGAGTTTCAGAGAAAAGCCAAATGGCCTCTATAGCATTTTCAGCTTCCATAGCAGAGTTTGACAATAATATATAGCCTCGAAAGTAAAAAACCTAGATTCGGCAGGTCGATATTTCATGTTCGATCATCTTTTGTTGATGTCGATTTTAAAATGATGATCCTTTATTCTGGTACAGTCTAGACCCTGGGCCTCTGGCACATGCAAAACATAAAGGACTTTCTGCTGGTATTAAAGTTTTTCATAGGAAAATGAGGTTTAATTGAAATAAAATTCTGAAGAAAAAGTTTTTCAAATCTTTTTCTTCATCACAAAGTACTCTACAAGAATTAAGAACAGAGGCAGAGAAATTGCCATAAATATTTTGGCTTTCCCCATAGGATTTTTAATCATGCCATTCGTTTCTGCGCTTCCGTTGAAGGTACTTGTGTTTGTTTCACCGTTCCAGTCTCTCAACACTTCTTCTTCTGCTAGTCCACTGCCTCCCACTATCTTTTCCGTATCTGTGGAATAACTGG
>DAONFR010000077.1:0-1862 GCA_035403725.1 Minisyncoccota bacterium
AGATCCCCAATTTGAAGGGCAAACTAAAGCCAAATTAGGTAATCCCGAAGTGAGACAAGCTGTCGAAACAGTAGTGAACGATGCCTTGAAAGAGTTCCTAGAAAAGAATAAGGATGATGCCAAAAAAATGTTAGAGAAATGTATGCTGGCATCAAGAGCTCGTATTGCTGCCAAAAGTGCTAGAGATAATGTTTTACGTAAAGGGGCTTTAAGTGGAGCCTCATTGCCAGGTAAACTAGCTGATTGTACTAGCCGAAAGCCAGAAGATTCTGAATTATTTATTGTTGAGGGAGATTCCGCTGGTGGCAGTGCTAAGCAGGGACGTGATCGTTTTACTCAAGCTATCTTGCCACTGCGCGGTAAAATTTTAAACGTAGAACGAACCCGAGTTGATAAAATGATGGTTAACGAGGAAATCAGAGCTCTGATTATTGCTATTGGTACTTCTATTAGTCCTGATTTTGATTTGACTAAATTACGTTACCACAAAATTATTATCATGACTGATGCTGATGTTGATGGCGCTCATATTAGTACGCTGCTTCTAACATTATTTTATAGATATTTCAGACCCCTGATTGATGGCGGCTATGTTTATATCGCTCAACCACCCCTCTATCGTATCCAATTAGGCAAGAATATGAGTTATGCTTATTCTGACGAAGAGCGAGATAAAATTATTAGTGAGCTGAGTAAAACACTTAAAGCAAATAAGAAAGAAAAGACTAAAGGAAATAAAGCTGACGAAGAAGAGACAGCGGAGGCAGAAGTTGTCCCAGTGGAAGCTGAAGAGGAAGCAGAGTTAAGCCAGGTTAAAGGTATCGCCATTCAAAGATACAAAGGTTTAGGTGAAATGAACCCTCAACAACTTTGGGAAACTACTATGAATCCTGTCAATCGTGTCTTAAAGAAGGTTCAATTAGTAGACGAAGAGGGGGCAGATAAATTGTTTAATATATTAATGGGGGACGAAGTTCTTCCCCGTAAGAAATTTATACAAGCTTACGCCAAAAGTGTTACAAACTTGGATGTCTAGATATTTTGACATTTTAGGGCACATTTGTTACTATAGGGCAGTGCCCACCCGGGCATTTTAAAATAGCTTAAAAAATTATGGCAAACGCTATAACCTCAATTAAAAAATATATTCAAGAGTCAAGACATGAACTAAAGAAAGTAACTTGGCCCGATAGAGCCTCTTTAACTAAAACTTTTTTTCAAGTACTCTTCGTTGTTATTTTAGCAGCCTTATTACTGCTTTTGGTAGATAAACTATTAAGTTGGGGAGTGAGCTTATTATAGAATTATGGCTAAACAACAAATTAATCTCGGTCGAAATTGGTACGTTATCAGAACCTACTCAGGCTATGAAGATGCTGTGGCCAAAAGCTTAGAGCAGAGAATCACGGCTCTGGACATGCAGGATAAAATTTTTAAAGTACTAATTCCCAAGGTTAAGAAAATTAAACTAAAGAACGGTAAGAGAGAAGTAATAGAAGAAAAGTTGTATCCTGGATACATCCTAGTGGACATGATTGTTACTGATGAGTCTTGGTATGTTGTTCGCAATACGCCGAAAGTAACTGGATTTATAGGAACAGAAACTACACCTATCCCAGTCTCTACAGAAGAAATGGGGATTATTACAAAGAATTTGGGTGAGTTAGAACCTCGCTATAAGATCAGCTATCAGCCTGGAGATGTTGTTAAAATAACTGAAGGACCGTTCAAAGATTTTGAGGGCAAAGTGACCGAAGTGGATGAAGAAAAAGGAAGAGTTAAGGTTATCGTTACCCTTTTCAATCGTGAGACTCCCTTAGATCTAGATTTCTTAGAGGTCAAAAAAAATTAAAGTATACTTA
>DAONFR010000078.1:0-1856 GCA_035403725.1 Minisyncoccota bacterium
AAAATAGAAATATCTATATTGCCATAGATAGCCAAACTTAAAGTACGGGGGATAGGAGTGGCAGTCATGGATAATAAATGTGGCCAGACTTTTTGTCCGCTGGTAATAGCAATATTGGAACCTAAAGTTTTTCTTTGCTCTGTGCCAAAGCGATGTTGCTCATCTATGACCACTAAGCCTAACTTAGTAGGCTTAACCTTTTTCTGAATAAGAGCGTGGGTACCTATAATAATCATAGGTTCACCGGCGCAAATCTTTTTTATCAGTAGCGCCTTGGGAACACTACCAACCAGTCCATCGTCACTTAAAAGACTATCATTGGCGGTAAGCAAACATACTTTACAGGGAAAACCATCTAAGAATTTGGTAAACGTCTGAAAATGTTGTTTTGCCAATATGGCTGTAGGGGCCATTATAGTTACTTGCCAACCTTGTCTTACAACCAAGAGGGAAGAGATAAGGGCTACTAACGTTTTACCCGAACCGACATCACCCTCAAGGAGTCTGTTCATGGGGCGGCCTGTTTCCATGTCCTGCATTATCTGCCAAAGGGCTTCACGCTGAGAATGAGTTAATTTAAAAGGCAACTTTTCTAAGAATTGCTTAACCACTTCGACATCGGCTTTTACTTTTGGTGCTTTCAAAGTTTGAAACTTGGCTCTCAATTGCAAAAGGTGAATTTGAGTTAAAAATACTTCTTCAAAAGTAAAACGTTTTCTGGCTCTTTCTGCGTTATCAATACTCTCAGGGAAGTGGATCTCTTTGAAGGCTTTGCCAATAGAATATAATTTATAAGTTTTAAGAATATCTTCTGGCAATCCATCTACTAGAGTATTAGCATATTCATCGATTATGGGTTTTATAAAATATCTTAAAGCCCGAGAGGTTAAACCTCTAGTCTCGGAATAAACAGGAATCAGTCCTTGAGTATGCTTGGAATTAAAACTATGGTTTTCTCCTGTTAAGCTAATAATTTCATAAGCAGGATTGGAGAGAAAAAGTCTATTTTTTACTTTTTTATTGGGCGTTACTTTACCAGCTAAACTCACAAGTGCCCCTGCGGGAAGGTTTTTTTCTAAATAGGGTTGATTATACCAGACTGCCTTAATAGAACCAGTCTCATCGGTAATGGTGGCCTCTGTGATGGATAATTTACGAGCCCAAATATGGTTAGTCTTTATTTTTTCTATAGTTGCAACTACGCTAGCCGTTTCACCCAATATTAAATCGGCTATCTTTTTATTTTCTGAAAAATCTTGATAGCGGAAAGGGAAGTATCTTAGAAGATCGCCGACTGTTTGCAATCCTAATTTATTTAGGCGTTTTAAATATGCTGGTCCAATACCTTTTAGATCAGCTAAATCCTTGCTCAGTATATTTTTTGTATTAACAGATTGTTTGTAGCCAGACACCATACGGTTAAAAAATGAATTTTTTCATGAGGGGATTGATATAAGGTAAGAGTCGAAGAGCATGTTGTCTCAAACTATAATTGTTTGGTAATCGGTTAAGATAATTCACAATAGTAGCGTGAGTTTCTTCACTATTAATTTCATCTTCGGAAAGATTGACAACTGTTTCTTCCAAATCTCTTAAATCAGCAATAATGTTTTCTTTGTAATAAAAATTGCCATTAGGGTCTTGGATTTCTTCTACCACACTCTCTTCTAAAATCTTTATCACATTCTCAATGCTGGTGGCTCCATTAATCGCTTGATTAAGGATTTCCCCATGCTCTACATTGAAATTTGGTTGTTTTTCAAACATCGTTTTGTACTTATTTGGCTTCAGTATAACACAAAAAGAGCCCCTTTTGGGGCTCTTTTCCTTTATCTATTAATTGTCTAAATTGGCTA
>DAONFR010000079.1:0-1847 GCA_035403725.1 Minisyncoccota bacterium
AGATCCTGGAGATCTGGAAACGATCGATTTCGCCGAAAAACTTATCGGTGCCAAGGTAGATGTTGCGATTACTAATGACGAAGATATTCAATATGTTTTGTCTCTCTATAGACAAAGTTTGTCGGTAGATTTTCAAAAAATCATTGAGGATAATATAAAAGCTTCCTCCAGTTTGCTTGGTTCAAAAGAGCAAGATGCAGCCAAAGAAATGCCTATAGTTGCTATAGTAGATAATACTATCGCTTATGCTATGTCCCTCAGAGCTTCTGATATTCATATAGAATCATTGCCAGATACTATCATGATACGTTTTCGTATCGATGGCATGCTTCGAGAAATGATGCAGATAGGGAAAGTTGTTCAGCCGGCCATTGTCGCCAGAATCAAACTTCTCAGTGGATTGCAAATTGATGAACATTACAAACCCCAAGACGGTCGTTTTAAATACAAGAGTGGCAATGATATGGTAGATATTCGTGTCTCCGTTATTCCTACCATGCATGGTGAAAAAATTGTTCTACGTCTTTTGACTGGCACTACCAAACCAATGAGTTTTGCTGAATTAGGAATGTTGCCAGAAACGATTGCTGTTATGGAAGAGAATATAAAAAAGACATTCGGCATGATACTCGTTACTGGTCCTACTGGCTCTGGTAAATCCACAACTCTTTACGCCGTTTTGGATAAATTGAACAAGCCCAACGTTAATATCAGCACTATAGAAGACCCTGTCGAATACGATTTAAAATATGTTAATCAAATTCAGGTTAACCCACGCGCTGGTATCACGTTCGCTTCAGGCCTTCGTGCCCTTCTACGTCAAGACCCTAATATTATAATGGTCGGTGAAATTCGTGATGAAGAGACTGCTGAAGTTTCCGTTCAGGCTGCCCTTACAGGCCATTTAGTTTTAAGTACTTTGCATACTAATGATGCTACTACAGCTATTCCTCGTTTAATGGATATGAAAGTAGAGCCCTTCTTAGTGGCTTCTACAGTTAATGCAGCTATTGCCCAAAGATTATCTCGCCGTATTTGTACTCATTGTATAGAATCGTATCCTATGGACGAAGGAACTAGGTTGGCTATAGAAGAACAACTACGTTCGACTGGTAGGGAATCAGCGATTCCCAATATTCCTAAAGCCATCTACAAGGGTAAGGGTTGCACTTTCTGCAATGGCACTGGCTATAGGGGACGTGTCGCTATTTATGAAGTCCTAAATATCAGTGAAACTATGCGTCTCTACATTCAGAAGCCAGAATTTTCTCTCGATGGCCTGCGTGCTATGGCCGCTAAAGAGGGGATGATTTCTATGTTTGAAGATGGTTTGCGTAAAGCCGAATTAGGTCAAACTACAATTGAAGAACTATTCAGAGTTATTAAAGAATAGGGGGTACTTTGGGATAATGTCTAATGACCAATGTCTAATGTCTAAACAGCAGCCAGAAATCCAAATCCAAACCAAAATCCAAATAAAATTCTAAATCAGACAGTTGTAAAGCTTAAATAAGAAGAGATTTAAAATCACTCTAACGGGTGGTTTTTTGTTTCTCAATTTTGAAATAATAAAAAATATTTTGCGGAAGCCTCGCCTCCGCAACGGAAGCCTCGCTTCCGCAAAACCATAAAAACTATTGACTTTTAAGGTGTCTTTAGGGCAATAATAATAAAGAGATTTATTTTTTATTTTTCTAGCTATTTTGCGTCACAAAACAAAAATTAATAAATATTTATGCGTAAAAAATATTGGATGTCAATTTGTGTTTTAGTTGGAATAATTATCCTGGGAATATTGGCATATGCAGGTGCTAAAATAATTCCCAGTTTAATGGCTCAAAGAAAAT
>DAONFR010000080.1:0-1769 GCA_035403725.1 Minisyncoccota bacterium
AATCCTCTACCCACCGCAACGTACAAATTGCTTTGCAATTTTACGTTGCTGGAACGTGAAATTACGTAGTAATTTATACGTTCCGCACGATTAGTACAAAACGTTAATTTGCTTCGCAAATTTTACGTTTTTACGTTGCTGTGGCGTTTAAATTTTTAAAAAAAATTTATTACGCCGCGCACTTCGTACAATAATACTTTTGCTTTTGGCTTATGTACTTTGTTTATGTTTTACAAAGTGAAATAAATCAAAGTTTATATATAGGATATACCGAAGATGTTTTTAGACGTTTAACTGAACATAATGAGGGCAAAAGTAAATTTACAAGTTCCTTTATACCGTACAAACTTATTTTCTATGAGGCGTTCATAAGCCAAAAAGATGCAAAGTCTCGAGAAACATATTTAAAAAGTGGATGGGGTTTTAGAAGTATTAAGAAAATACTTAAAAATTACTTGCCAGTGGGAAAATAAATATATGGCAAAAATGAAAACTACTACTCAACCAAAGAAGGTAAAGAAGACTTCTAAAAAAGTCACTGTTGCCAAACCAACAGAATTAAAGGCTGCGGAAGTAAAAAAGACAACAGAATCCCCTGCCTCTGTCTCTTGGCAAGGTAATCAACCTGGCTATTATAAACGTTCTGGTTGGTGGTATTTAATTGCTACTCTCATAACAGCTGCTTTACTGGTGTACGCTTATAAAGACAAAAATAATTCATTCTTGTTCCTCATTATTGCCCTGTATGCTTTGATTCTAGCCAAGAGTGCTCAAGGTCCGCAAACTGTATATTTTTCTTTAAGTCAGGATGAGCTATCCATTAATAGCGACGAAAGGCGTTATGACCTAAAAGTATTTGGCGGCTACTATACTATAGAAGGTAATGACGTAAAATATATCGGTTTCCGTTATCCTGACGCTGCCCACGAAGATATAATTATTCCTATAGATTCCGAAAAACTAGAAAATGCAGTTAGCTTGTTAAAACAAACTGAACTCAAAGAAGATTTGACAGCCAGAGAACCAATGGTACACTACTTGAGTAGAGTGTTGAAGATCTAGGCACACGCAATTTCTAATGACTAATGACCAATGTCCAAACAGTATCCAGAATAAAATTTCTTTTATCTCTTTGGCTGCTGTTTAGAAATTAGACATTAGACATTGGACATTATAGAACCCTGTCCCTGTAGCTTAACTGGATAGAGCGCGGCCCTGCGAAGGCTGAGACTGAGCGTTCAAATCGCTCCGGGGACACAACGAACAAAACGTTAATTCGCCTTGCGAATTGTACGTTTTTACGTTGTAGTGGCGTGTAAATTTCAGAGAAATTTATTACGCCACACTAAGTTAAAAATTTAAAATTTTAATATGGCAGATTTGGAAAAGGTTCCGGGTTTGGAAGATGCAAGTTTAGCTGAACCAGGTAAGGATTATGTTCCTCCCGAAGCGTCATCGTCTCAGGCAGAGAAAGGGCCTGAAGAAGAACGGCCATTTTCTGGCGGATTCAAAATAGTGGAAGAAAATGAAAACAAAGAGTTTGAATATGCAATAGAAAATTGCAAAGACTTAGATGATTTGGCGAATATTGTAGAACAGCAATACGATAAAACCAAGGAAGCAAAATTAGAAGGACAAGCTCAAAAAATTAGAGACGGAGAATTGCCAGACGTTATTACACGAGAACATGGTATTCGAAAACGTTATATGCAGCTAGCCAATTTAGACAATTAATAGATAAAGGAAAAGAGCCCCAAAAGGGGCTCTTT
>DAONFR010000081.1:0-1722 GCA_035403725.1 Minisyncoccota bacterium
GGATTATTGTCCTGGCCTTACTTGTTGGTGGGGGCATGTTCTTTTTTCTTAAGTCAGCAGTTAACCCTGAAATAGTGGCTACTAATGATATTCAAAAGTTATTACCTAAAGGAACGGAAATTATTACAGACATTGATTTGAATGCAAAGATAAATAGTATTTTTAATGAATATCCATTTTTAAGCCAGCTAGTTAGTCATTTGGATAGCAATCAATTCTCAAATAGCACGAAGGGAAAAGCAAATCCTTTCGCTAAGTAGCAGTCTGCTTTTCTAATGGATCTTAATTTTTTAAAATTTCTTGTTGAACAGAAACTAATTGTAGCTGATAAAGCCACTCTTTTGGAGAATGAAATTGCTACGAGTGGCAAGAATATTGAGGATATACTTTTAACCCAAAAGGTTCTCAATGAAAGTGAGTTAGCCATATTAAAGGGTAAATATTTTGGTTTACCAGTAAAGGCATTTGCTCCTCAGGACACTATTCCTCAAGATATTCTGGCTCTAATTCCAGAAGATGCCGCTCGCAATTATAAAGTGATTTGTTTGGGTAAGGATAAAATAAATTTATCGGTTGGGATGTTACATCCCGAAGATATCAAGGCACAAGAAGCTATCAAATATATAGCTAAGAGATTACGCTTAGGTATTAAAGTCTATGTTGTTTCTCAAAGCGATTTAAAGAAACTTTGGACTCAATATCAAACTTTTGCAGAGGACCTAAGAAAAATTTTAACTAGTTTGCAGCAAGATTTCAGTCAAAAAGTTTTCAAAGACAAAGCGCGACCAGCAGGGCAAACTATCAATTTGAATGCGCAGGGCGCTATCGCCGAGGAAGCTCCTATTATCAAATTATTATCAGCGGTTTTTACTTATGCGGTACGCACCAGAGCTTCCGATATCCACATAGAGCCACTAAGAGATAAATTGCGTATTCGTCTGAGAGTTGATGGTAATTTAACTTCAAATATTTTCTTACCCTTGGAAATTCATTCAGCTATAGTTTCAAGGATTAAGGTAATGTCTAACCTTAAGATAGATGAAACTAGAGTTCCTCAAGATGGCCGTTTTCATACTTATATTGACGAAAAGGAAATAGATTACAGGGTCTCGACTTTTCCTACTGCTTTAGGGGAAAAGGTAGCTATCAGAGTCCTGGATCCAACCATTGGACTTAAGAGTATTAAAGATTTGGGAGTGGAAGGGCATAATGCAGCCATTTTAGCTAAAGCCCTGGCTAAACCCTACGGTATGATTCTGATTACTGGTCCAACTGGCTCAGGCAAATCTACTACTTTGTATGCCATGCTCCAGGAGTTGAATAAGGATGGAGTAAATATCGTGAGTCTTGAAGATCCTGTTGAATATACTGTTGAGGGTGTAAACCAATCACAGGTTTTGCCAGAAATTGGTTACACTTTTGCTAATGGCTTACGTTCTATTTTACGTCAAGATCCAGATGTAATCATGATTGGTGAAATCAGAGATTCTGAAACGGCGGATTTGGCAATTCATGCCGCTTTAACTGGACATATTGTGTTAGCTACTTTACATACAAATAATGCTGCGGGAGTCATTCCTAGACTTTTAGATATGGGGGCAGAGTCTTTCCTTTTACCACCTTCACTAAGTTTGATGATTTCGCAAAGATTGGTGCGACATTTATGCCCGGACTGTACGACAGAAATTGTGGCCAACGAAATGCAAACCAAAATTATTGATG
>DAONFR010000082.1:0-1573 GCA_035403725.1 Minisyncoccota bacterium
GATTTTCTTTTTAGTTCCTCTTTCTTTACTGGGTATACTTTCCTGTGTTCAGAGGGCATGGGATCGGATTCTCGATTCCTTCACCTTCTGAAGCTCTTTGTATCAAAAACCGCGGGTTATTCTAACCGCGGTTTTATTTTTGTATTTTGTATTGTGTTTGTATTCTAGAATTTGTTTAGACATTGGTCATTGGACATTAGTCATTCTCTACTTGCACCCCCTGGCCCCTGTTTAGTCATTAGATAACTTGTCCTGAGCTTAGCCGAAGGATTGGACATTATTCCCGTGTTTTATACCCTTGCAGTAGCTTCTGCGATGTAGAGAACAAAGACCGTTTCGCCAAATTGCCCCCATGTGTTTCTTCGTTCCATACCCTTTATGAATTTCAAATCCATATTTAGGATATTTCTTTGCCATCTTAACCATATACCTATCCCTCGTAACCTTAGCGATAATAGAAGCCAAAGAAATTATAAAAACTTTGTCATCACCTTTAATGATAGGAATTTGTTTTATATTCAGCTTTTTATCTACGGGTCTATTACCATCATACAAAATAATCTCGGGTTTATTTTTTAATTTTAAAAGGCAATCATCAAAAGCTCTACGTGTAGCTTCCTCTATACCAAATTTATCTATAATTTTGTTGCTTTCAAAAGCGCAAGCGTATTGCAAATAGGGGAGGGTAATAATTTTTTCAAAAACAGTTTCTCTCTGCTTGGGAGATAATTTTTTAGAATCGCCAACTTTCAAATGTTTTAAATCAAACTTAAGTTTTTTGAGATCTTCTTTATTCACTAAGACCACTCCCACAGAAATAGGCCCAGCCAGGGGACCTCGCCCCGCCTCATCTCCTCCTAATATGTTTTTAAATCCTAATTTAAAATATTTGTTTTCGTAACTTAGCATACCCCATTCTATCATTTCTTCGCTATATAAAAAAAGAGCGCCTAAAGTGCGGGCGCTCGACGAGAAGTGGTGTGTTCAATCTTCTATTTGAGAATGAGAGATATTAGTGAATTGCTGAATAGCCCCCATTGCTAGGATTAGGGAATCATACGTCCGTTTTCTAGAACGATAGGGAAAGACCCGACCATCACGATAATGACTCTGTTGCAGTTAAACATAGCTCCTCCTTTGATTTCTGGGATTATGAAGCAATAGTTCGACTATTTTTTCTCATACTATTTTGAAAGTACCACCTCCTATACAAAGAGCTGCTATCGTTAGGCATAAAATGCCATACGACCGAAAGGAAACAATGTGCTATAGCCAACAAAAAACAGCCTATGACTAAAGCCGTTTTGTGGGCAAAAAAGTCTCATAGCTTTTCTGCCTGCACAGGAGAGGGGTAAAACCCTCACCTGTAAGACACAGAAAAACGTCCTCCAACGTTGGCTCTTATGCCTATATATAGTAAGCATGAGCCTATCCTCAGAGAATATTTTCTCTAAGGGATAAAGTGTACCCAAATGGGCACCAAATGTGCTAGAGACTTTAAAGGTGCTATGAATGCCGATCAAAATCAGTCTCCTAATTTTTGACCCGCGAATGAAAAGTATACTACTTTAAA
>DAONFR010000083.1:0-1554 GCA_035403725.1 Minisyncoccota bacterium
AGTAAGCGCCACCTAGTGATTCTCACTTAATTGCCTAATAGCTTTGTAAAGAACAGCCTGGAGATAATAACACTTTAATTATTTTTTTCAAGCTTCACTAAAAGTTTGTAGCCAGTCCAGATATTCTTTTTGACGATTTTTATAATTATCCGTTTTCAAGATTTCCTTTTGTAATTTTTGCGATTGCTCAAAAAATACCTTATCTAATTTGATAGCTTTATTACTAACCTTGAGAGCCACATCATTAAAACCTAGAAGATGTAGCCCTTCTAGAGTACGTACACGGGAAAGGGCCACATAACCCATACCGGGAGTAAAAGAGCGGGAAAGGTCTATTAGCGCCTCATCCAGAGTCATTCCTTGGCTTTTATGGACAGTAATGGCCCAAGCTAAACGCAAGGGATACTGCTGTACCATAGCCAAAACTTCTTTGCCTAATTCATCTTCTATTTCCCAGCTAGCCAAAGGAACTGTTATATAGCGACCGTCTTTAGTCAAAACTATGGGATTCATTCCTGGTTCACATTCGCTCACTGTTCCCAAAGTGCCATTCACGTAGCCCAAATCAAAATTGTTTTTCAGAAACATTACTAAAGCCCCTTTCTTTAAAGTGAGCTCCTCTCCTGCTAAACAACTATTCTTCAAATTTTTAACTAGATGCTCATCTCCATAACCGGTCATAGTATAACTAATAGCTTTGCCCGGCATTGCTTCTAATTCTTTATTGTTTATCTCATCGACGTTGGCATTATGGGTATAAAGTTTGGTAACTTTATCCGAAACTTTTTCTTCCTTAGTTAAAGCTTTTTTGAGCAGCTCCAGAGTTTGTCCAACTACTTCGTTTTTTCTTACTGATTCTAAAAGAGTAATAAACTTTTTATCTAAATGTCTGTATTGTTCTTCTAAGTAGCAAACTTTAAAATTAGCTGTCTGCCACAATTCTGATTCACAAACAAAAGAATCTTCCTTCCCCACTGGTGGCAGCTGAAAAAAATCTCCGCACAAAATTATTTGCATACCACCAAACGGCCCTTCGTTCTTTTTTAATTTTTGACAAATTAAATCCAGACTCTCGAATTGTTCTTGAGAGAGCATGGAAATTTCATCAATAATTAAAACATGAGTTTTCTTAAATCTTTCTTTCAGATATGGCTTACGACTCAGCTTTTTTAAATCATCTTCAGTAAGATTATCTTTGATACCTAAACCAGACCACGAGTGAATGGTGGTACCATCTAAATGAGTGGCGGCTATGCCGGTGGAAGCAGTTACTCCGACCCCTACTCCATGGGTTCGTAAATATTCAATATATTTCTTTAGAAGATAGGTCTTGCCAGAACCAGCGGCGCCAGTAATAAAAACATTGTAGCCGCACTTTAAAATCGCTAAGGCCTCTTCTTGTGTCATGGCTTAAAATATTCTTACGTTCTTAAATTGAGAAGCGATGACAAAAACTAAAGCTAAATAAATAATGGCTACTAAAATAAGCAGACACACTTTAAGGATTGTACTCAAAACCGCACTGATTGATTTGTGATAGCGATTCAGTGGGTT
>DAONFR010000084.1:0-1523 GCA_035403725.1 Minisyncoccota bacterium
CTATAATACCCCAAATACATGGCAGTTTTACCTTGCCAAAAAGCATTCAAAGCTGTATTACCTAAGGCCCAATTATAGTTATTATTAGCGGATTGTGGATTGGCAAAATCTATATAGAAACCTAGAGCCTTACTGCTAGCACCTAGGAAATCGCTATCATCAAAAGTAATCCTATCATTAGACTTCAAAACAGCTCCCTTCTGTAACATCATTAGAGATAAAATATCCGAGGCATTTTCTATAGTCTTAGAATCGCCACCTAAGGCAATACCCGCTCTCGACAAAACAAGCTTTTTCAGTTGGCGTAATTTACGAGCCGTAGTTTCTACGCTAGAAGAACTTTTACCATCCCAGACCGTTGGGGGAACGGCAATGTTGGCCTTATCAAAATAATCTTTGTTATAGTAAAGACCGAGAGTATCAACAGAAAGGGGTAGCCCGTAAAGTAAACCATTATTACTAAAATCACTAATAACGACATCTGGAAAATCAATACCCAACTGTGATGGTGTGTAAGCCTTAGTTTTATAATAGCAGGCTACTCCATTACTAGAAGAACTACCCAAACTGCAGGGAATTACGTAGGGTAGATATTCGCTAAGCTTTTCATTGTTCACGACAAAAACGTCTGGTCCTTGCCCTCTAGCAAAAGCATCCATTAAGTCTTTCTCGTAAGTAGCTTCATTTTGTATTTCATAGACTACTTTAGCTTTAGGATAACGAGCGTTGAAAGATTCTATGAGCGGTGCAACAGCTTGCTTGCTATCCAGGCCCCAAACTAAAATTTGGCCTGAAAAAACTTTATTTTTTCCAATCCTGGGAAGAATTATGCCAGCAATAATAACAATGAGAAAAAAGAAGAAGAGTACGCCTAAAATTATTTTTTGGCGAGGATAGAGTGATGAGAAAGGCATAGGATATTAATTTCTAATGTTTAATGACTAATGACTAAACCGCAAACAAAAATCCAAAATTAGTATATTAAGTTATTCTGCTTTGGAGAAGAGAAAGGCCCAATGAGTAGTAGAAGATAAGGAGAGCTCTTTGGTTAAAGTAAATCCAGACTCTGTAAGAAACTTTATAATATCTTCTCTGCTTAAGGGGTAAAGCTTATCATCTAGTGGCAGGTCTTCAATGTGCCATTCTACTATCAGGAGAAAACCGTCAGGGCGCAAGATTCTTTTTACTTCAGTAAGCAAAGCTTTTTTATCAGCCTCACTATTTTGAAACAAAATGTTAGCCATAACCACTCCCCCAATAGATGATTGGCCAAGGCCAGTAGCTTCTGGAAGGGTTAAATCAACACATTTAGTAGTAATAGAATAACTAAGCTTTTGATTGTCAGCTTTGAGCCTAATGGTTTCCAAATATTCTGGAACCATATCAATGGCTAATACCCTACCGTTAGGAGAAATTTTCTGGGCCAAGGGCAAGGTTAAGAAACCTGTACCGCAGCCAAAATCAACTATTTGCATACCGGGTTCAAGTGGTAGTTTACCAATTAATTCATCGGGACGTAGGTC